>NZ_JCACKM010000321.1:0-3220 GCF_059505385.1 Desmonostoc vinosum | reverse complement strand
GTTGCAATTAGCGCTCCTGCTATCAACGGTTAATTCTCAACTTGAACTCAATAAACAGCGCCTCCTACGAACGGGGGGCGCTTTTTAGTTGTTTATAAATAGCGTTCAGAATTTTGAGGGAAAATTTGGTTAGATTCTTGGAAGGAGTGTTTTTAGGTGTCTGACCTTGGATAATAGAGAATGAGCATTAGTTGAGCATGTTTACTGGATAATTAAATGTATAAAACGATGCTCAAATAGACTCTAAAATACAAAAAATAGCTCTTGTGAGCATCAGATAAGCATTTTAGAGATTCAAGTAGCTAAAAGTATTGATTATGCGTAGTTCGTTAACTCAAAACTATAAATTAAACCTAATTCAGTGGTATCCGGGCCACATTGCTAAAGCTGAAAAAAATCTTAAAGAACAGTTAAAGCGGGTAGATGTGGTGTTAGAAGTACGAGACGCTAGGATTCCCTTATCGACCCATCATCCTCAAATGAGTGAGTGGGTTGGGAGTAAGACACGGATACTAGTAATTAATCGCGTAGATATGATTACACCACAAGTGCGATCGCTTTGGGAAGATTGGTTCAAAACTCAAGGGGAAGTACCTTATTTCACTAATGCTCAACATGGTCAAGGTGTGGTTGCAGTTGCTAAAGCAGCACAGGCTGCTGGGGTAGAACTCAATCAAAGAAGACACAATCGCGGCATGTTACCCCGTCCAGTCCGCGCTGTGGTGATTGGTTTTCCCAATGTTGGTAAATCCGCATTGATTAACCGTTTGTTGGGAAAGCGGGTGGTAGAAAGTGCCGCTCGTCCAGGTGTAACTCGCCAACTGCGCTGGGTAAGAATTTCCGAGCATTTGGAATTGCTAGATGCTCCTGGTGTAATCCCTGCAAGATTAGAAGACCAAACAGCCGCTTTGAAATTAGCTATTTGCGATGATATTGGTGAGGCATCTTATGATAATCAACTAGTAGCGGCAGCACTGGTGGATTTACTCAATGATTTGAGAACAACAGCTACGCATATATTACCCAATAAACCTTTACTGTCTCGCTACGAACTAGATTCCGAATCCTACACAGGAGAAACATACCTACACGCCTTGGCGGAGCATCGCTACAAAGGGGATGTGGAAAGAACTGCAAGGCAACTTTTAACAGATTTTCGTAAAGGATTTTTGGGTACGACACCTCTGGAATTACCCTCGAATGAGGCATAGAGAGGACAAAGCAGACGAAAGCGGGATTTTCAATAAAAATCCTCATTTTCCTCAGCTTTTCTACTTCTTTATCTCTCTTAATGGTAATGTTCTAGAATAGAAGCTAAGAGTAATATTTATTACATACAGTTGTCGTAATGCCGTCAACAGTGCCATAAAGAAAAGGTGAAGGATTAACTGTTGGCGTATACCTAAGTTTAAGGTTGCTTACGCTTCCAGCTTCTAGGATGGACATATCACACTCATGACTGAACTTACACTGCGTCTACAAGAGGGAGATAGTGAGACAACGATCACAGTACATCAAGATGTCTTCACAATTGGACGTTTACCGGAATGTGATTTGTACTTACCTTTTGCTGGAGTTTCTCGTAACCATGCACGACTGGTAAAAACAACCAACGGCGCATGGACTATTGAGGATTTGGGCAGCAAAAATGGAACACAGGTAAATGAGTGTCTTGTTATTTATCCCCAAAAGTTACATCACGGTGATATTGTTTGGTTAGGTAATGTGAGCTTTGTAATTTTGTTCACAGTTCCTGTAACACAAATTTCAGCAAATTATCCTGTAGCTTTGGAATCTAATGAGCAAAGAACAATTCTTCACAGCGTTGAAAAACTACAACAACGATGGATTGAAGCTGAAGATAAAGATGGTGATGTCAGCAAGAAAGATAAGACTATTGCTCGTCTCAAAGATTTAGTAGATATAGCTAAAAATCTCTGCGCGGCGGCATCTATAGAAGAGATTTTCTCTCAGGTTCAACAAGTTGTCTTTCGTTATCTTAATAGTATTGAACGCTTAGCACTATTAATTAATGTTAATGGTTGTGGTCATTTAGAATTAATGAATGCTGCTACTAGAAACGTTGCCGAGCAGGAAAATTTAGCAGCTGATGGTAGTTGGATTAGTCGCAGTATCTGTCAAAAAGTATTTGCAGAAAAAGTGGTTATTCAGACAGCTGATACCCAAAAAGATGAACGCTTTTCTAGTGAACATAGTATTTTAATGAAAGGTATTCGTAGCGCCATGGCAGTACCTTTGTGGGATGAAAATAAAGTTGTTGGTGTTCTTTATGCCGATGCGCTACTTTCTTCTTACCATTGGGCAAATGAAGGCGAAGAAGAACTGAGTTTTTTTTCGGCTTTAGCGAACATAGTAGCTTCTAGTGTGCAACGTTGGCTATTAGTAGAAAAATTAAAAACGGAAGAAGTAATTCGTCATCGGCTAGAACGCTATCATTCTCCAGCAGTTGTACAACAATTGATATCTGTAGGTGGTTTGCCAGATGGGCGTTTAGCTCCCGCAGAGAGTGAAATCAGTATTTTATTTGCAGATTTGGTTGGCTTTACGGCAATTTCTGAGCGATTAACACCAACTGTGATCGCTCAATTATTAAACAATTTATTTGAAGAAATGCTACAAGAAGTGTTCGCCTACGGTGGCACTTTGGATAAATATATTGGCGATTGTATTATGGCATTTTTTGGCGCTCCAGAAACGCAATTGGATCACGCAGATCGCGCGACTGCTGCCGCTAAAGGAATGCTCAGACGTCTCGACCGTCTCAATGCTAATGGTTTTTGGCAAGAACCTCTCCAATTACGTATTGCTATTAATAGCGGTAAGGCTGTCGTGGGAGATGTCGGTAGTTCACAAAGGGTAGATTATACGGCGTTAGGCGCTACTATTAATCTTGCTGCTCGTATGGAAGCAATATGTCCTCCCAGTGAGTGCATTATTAGTGAAGCCACATACACAATGCTTTCAGATCCTGCGGATTTTCAGGAAATGGGAGAGCATCGTTTTAAAGGTATTAATCGATTAGTAAAGGTATATCAGACAAAAATGTGTGACAACTCCACCGCTGACTAAGCCTGCACAAGCAGCAAGCGATTGTCCTACCGTCCGTTGTAGGTGGACACAATTATTTAGAAGACGCATTATAGAGATTATCCTAAACCGAATAATTTAGCGATCGCAGGTAATAATTTATTCGCTTCTT
>NZ_JCACKM010000320.1:0-3231 GCF_059505385.1 Desmonostoc vinosum | reverse complement strand
GTCCCCAGTCCCCAGTCCCCAGTCCCCAGTCCCCAGTCCCCAGTCCCCAGTCCCATCACACAATAGTTTTTTGCTGCTGATAACGGGTTTTAAACTGCTTTTGCTGTTGTTTATGATCCACAATTGGCTCAGGGTAATCAAGGGCATGGCGTTCTAAAGATGGAATTTTCCCAGTCACTAAGTATTCTGTATCTACAGATTTTAATTCGGGAATCCATTGCCGAATATATTCTCCTTCGGAATCGAACTTTTGTGCTTGACTAGCTGGGTTAAAAATCCTTACAGGTTTAGGATCCATCCCACTAGAAGCACTCCATTGCCAGCCACCGTTGTTGGCAGATAAATCGCCGTCAATTAGCTTCTGCATGAAGTATTTTTCTCCCAATACAGGATTAATTAGCAAGTCTTTGGTGAGGAAACTAGCGACAATCATTCGGCAACGGTTGTGCATCCAGCCAATTTCGTTTAACTGGCGCATAGCTGCATCTACGATTGGATAGCCGGTTCTGCCTTCGCACCAAGCTTGAAAATGTTCTGTGTTGGTTTCCCAAGGGAAGTTTTTGAAGGCGTCGCGGAAAGCACCCTCTGCTAATTCTGGGAAGTGATACATGGCGTGTTGATAAAATTCTCGCCAAGCGAGTTCCTGTTGCCATGTTTGGATACTGGCTTGTACTTCATCGCTGTGACTATTTTCTAATGCTGCTGTTGTGGCTTGCCAAACGGTGCGAATACCAATGACGCCAAATTTTAAAGCTGCACTCAGTTGAGATGTTCCATCAACTGCTGGGAAATTACGCTGTTGTTGATATTCATTGATTGCTTTATTGGTGAATTCTTCCAGTCTTGCTTGGGCTGCGGTTTCTCCTGGTGCAATAATTAATCCTCCATCCCAACTAAATCCTAAATCTTTAGCTGTTGGTAATGCGATCGCACCTGCATTTTTAGCTGTTTCTTGTTCGCTGGCTGTTAAACCCTCGACATTTTGTAGTGTGTTTGCAGGGTTTGCTTTGGGTTTACTGTGCCAATTTTTCCAGAAAGGGGTGTAAACGGTGTAGGGGCCATTACTACCTGTACGAATTTCTGCTGGTGAGTGGAGAATTTGATCCCAGTTTTGGTTGAGAAACTGGATACTCTTAGCTTTGAGAGCATCAATGATAGCGCGATCGCGTTCTTGGGAGTAAGGTTCTACATCCCAATTCCAAAAAACAGCTTTGGCTTGTAAAGCTGCTGCTAAATTTGGTATTGCTTGCACAGGATGAGCATGGAGTATTAACAACTGACTACCAGCTTGAGCATACCGTTGTTGTAATGCCTGCAAACAGCCAATCATGTAAGTAACTCTGGCTGGGGCAATATCATCCCGTTCTAAAATATTTGGATCGAGACAAAACACACCCACCACTTTTGGACTCAACTCTCTTGCCGCAGCTAGTCCTGTATTATCGGAAATACGTAAATCGCGGCGATGCCAAAACAAAATTAAATCAGACATTCCATCTTTAGGATAGTGCGCTTGTACTAGATTATAGGTTACTGGTATTTCTGAGCATCACTCTAGCGGCAAATTTTGCTAACTCAGGAATTTGGGCTGAAAATACCGTTGATACAACTGACATCTGGGTGTTGCTTTATTATTGTCTAGCTTAATTAACCCCATACTGTTTAACTTGTAAGCAATAATAGGTTCCAGTGGTATTGGTTCAGTGGCACTCATTACAGTACCAAGAGCGATCGCTAATTCTGGTTGTTTTTGCAAAGTTGCCCAATGACGTTGTAAGTGATTGTAATAAATTCCTGTTGATGTAGGTGCAGTTTCTAGTAATTGCGACAGAGTTATATCACCACAATTGAGGTGGTAAAGTGATAAATTTACTAGTCCAGGATGTCCTCCAACCATATCCATAAGTTGTCTAGCTTCCTTGCCATCAGTCCAGTCAAGTTGGTAGCACTGGGCTAATTGTTGTACCTGTTCTAGATTGAAACTGTGTAACTGAATTGGTAAACCCACGTTAAAGGGGGACTGCTGAAGCTGGAGGGGAACATAAATTTCTGTTGAATGAACTACAATCCAGCGAAACTTTTGCCAAATGGGCAGTCTTTTGGCTTCCTCATACCATGAACGCAATAGAGGTAAAACTTCTTTAGCTACATGTGGATGCTCAAAAATTTGATTCACTTCATCCAATGCTAAAACCAAAGGAGTATCTACTTGTTCGAGTACATAGCTACGGAAGTAGAGGGTGCAACTGACTTTGCTACCAATGTCTTCATCCCAATAATCATCTAACTTGGGTTCTAACTGAAGTTGCAGGGCGACATTAGCACACAACCAACGCAAAAATCGATTCAAATCGCTCAAGATGTTCTGCTCAATTTGCTCTAGATTCAAGCTAACTGTGCGGTAGCCCATACTACTCGCGTGTTCTAGAATCCTTATTAGCAGTGAGGTTTTACCCATTTCCTTGGGAGCTTTAATCCGAATTAATGCTCCAGGTTTACTAATTTCTGCATAAGCCTGGTGAGAAGCAGGCGAGTTTTCGATGTAAAAAGAAGAGTCAAGCGGAACTGCACCACTGGGAAAACGAGGTGAAATATTATTGGTATCAGTAAGTTTATTAATTATACGATTTTGCCAATGCGGCTTTGTCTGTGGTGTGTTCTGTTCCGCAGCGTAAGATTCTAGTAAGACTCGACAGTTTTTTTTAGTAACTCGCTGTCCGATAATTTCGCTGAGCTTTCGGCACAATTCTGGGGCAACAACGTTAGTAAAATACCCAGGGCTGTAGCCTTGCTCTTGGGCGATTTTGCTATATGTATGATGATTCCACGTCCCCCGCAAAATCAGAATTTCTGTAGAGTTGAGGGGACGATTTTGAGTCTCAAGTAGTTTACGGTTAACAATTTCCAGAATAGAATCAAGGTTCATGAAGGTAAAGAGCCATTTTCCTACTGTATGTGGATTGACTCAACCACGGCCTAATAATACCAGGATTTACTTACGTCAGTCTATCTGACAGTATTTGTGCTGAAAACAAAATTAATCTAAATCGGGTTCAATACCGAGTAATTGCAATTGTGCTATCAAACGTTCAGCGCGTTGCTTTTCTTGTTCAGCACGTTGCTCTTGTTGTTGGGCACGTTGCTTTTCTTGTTCAGCACGTTGCTCTTGTTGTTGGGCACGTTGCTCTTGTTGTTGGGCACGTTGCTCTTGTTGTTGGGCGCGTTGCTCTT
>NZ_JCACKM010000319.1:0-3274 GCF_059505385.1 Desmonostoc vinosum | reverse complement strand
CTTTTAGTTGTAACACTTTTGTTTATGCGTTTGTAACACTTTCGCCAACAGTATCAGTCCTACACAGGTTATCCCTGTTCGTTTTTCTGCCAATCCTACCTCTATATTTTGTCTACCCCAACCAAATACCGTTTCTGCCAGCCTTGCGCTTCCCTGGCAATACTTCAATGCCATCTGTGCCTGAAAACTCCGACGTTCCACTCCATTCATTTTCGATGCTGCCAACCGCAAGTCTTCTATTTGCGATGCTGTTAATGATTTGGCTGCGCCTCCTGTGGCTAACCTATCCAAATGCTTGCTCCTGTTTGTTTTGCATCAAGGCTACATTCTACCTCTATTGGTAAATTCTTTCCTAGAAATCACCTTAGTAGTTAGAGGAGATCAAACAGGTATCTGTTTTGCTGTTATACCTGGAAATGCTCAGTTAGACTTGAAAGTTTTGGCGCAAATTTCAGGGAACCGTAAAGTTGAGACAGTTGCGCTTAAAGAAGTGCAACCACTAACCTGACTTTTCACGGTATGTGGAAAAGAGCATTTTGAGGTTTTCCCAAGCCCTGATTTTTCTGTTATTTATTCTCATTAACTCTGAGCTATTGAGAATTAGACTGTGGAAAAAGTTAAGCTTTTCAGGGCTTGAGGACTTCCCGTGAAAAGTCAGAGTAGTTCATAGAGAAACAATGAAAGCAGGCATGAGACGGAGATAAAACAGTGCAAATTACCAAGCGCAACATTGAGTTGAGAGTAGATGAGAGTCTAATGCGTGTTTACATAGCAGCTCCCAAAGCAACAGGAAGTTACCCAGGTATTATGTTCTACAGTGATATCTATCAGTTAGGCGGTGCAATGATTCGTTTGGCTAACTACTTAGCTGGGTATGGCTACGTAGTGGCAGTTCCAGAAATCTTTCATCGAATTGAGCCAGTTGGTTTAGTTATTGAACCAGACGATTTGGGGCGAATGCGGGGTAATGACGATGCACGGCGAACGGCGGTTGCTGATTACGATGCAGATTGTCGTGCTGTAATTGATTTTCTTCAAGCAGAAGATTCTGTTTATTCAAGTAAGATAGGCACTTTAGGCTTTTGCATTGGTGGACACTTAGCTTTTCGTGCAGCGTTTAACAGCGAAGTTAAGGCTTCTGTCTGCTGCTACCCCACAGGTATCCCTAGCGGCAAATTGGGACAGGGAGTAGCCGATACAATCACTAGAATCAGTGAAATCAAAGGTGAGGTGCTAATGGTATTTGGTACGCTCGACCCTCACATTGGAGAAAATGACCGTCAAACTATAATTACAGCTCTGGAAAACGCTAGTGTACCTCACAAAGTTCTTTTGTATGAAGCAGAGCATACCTTTATGCGCGATGACGGTTATCGCTACGATTCTGCTGCTTCGACCTCTGCTTGGTCTGAAATAACAAGCTTCTTGGAACGTATATTTGCACACTGAAGAGAGAAGTTACTTCCAACAGTCGCCGCCATACAAAACTTTTTGACTGCCATTTGGCGAGAACCGCACACACCAGCCTTGTGTCTGTGCTTGCCACTCACGAGAAGCTGTGGCGATGCCTGCGGCGGGCTACGCCTACGCAAATGCAGTTATTGTTCCTATGATTATTGTTAGAAGAACCCGCCAACGAAATTGAGTTTTGACTACCATTTAATGACCCTAAAATCTTTAACTAGGGTTCCCAAAAGCAGAAGCTGATGCTTTCACTTTTCTGTACCTTCATTGGGTTGGTTGGTCAAAAACTTAAATGCGATCGCTCAAAAGATATCACATTAGCAGCGCTCATTGAAGTAAAAATACACCTGCGATCGCTAGCTCCACAAAACTCTGCTGAACTATCATTCCTTCAAATTCCCTAGTTTCCGATTCAAGATTGGGTTTTTCGCCAGGATAATTCCCTTGCGCCAGTTTTAGCGTGTTTATAAAGATTATGTAAAGGTGAAGTGTAATTAAACACAGAACTCTTTTAGAGGAGTTAATAAATTTTACTTATTATTTTGTGAAATAGGTTTCTTTATCAGAAAAGTATTTTTCACAAAAAAAGAAAACTACTTCTTTGCAAGAAAAACTTAATTTCAAAACCTAACTTTACAATAATTTTGCTTTTGATTGAAAAAACTTACAACATTAGTACGTCATGTATTTAAAAATACTAATTCATCTTTATAAATCAAGTAGGTAGGAAAAACAGAAGTATATAACAAACTATTGTTATTCAAAAGGTGTGATTACAAAGATGCTCTTTACTTGATATGATGCGAGCCTGTCCAATTTTTACTCTTAATCTACCTTCTGAATGCTACTTCGTATGTATTGTTTTTTCTTACCGCTTTACTCAGTATAGTTGCAATGTATTAGAAATTACACTTCTTTACATGTTCAAGTTTTAATAAAGAAATTTATTTTGCTTTTTACTCGTGATAACTAATTAATTAAGGCTTAAGTTTTTAATACTAAGTTATTAGCTACTTATTATAAAAAGTTTTAAGTCTGATTGTACGTAATTACCTGGTTCTGGTTAAAGCTATATTTCTACTTAGAGTCATTAAAATAGTGTTAAAGTTGCTACTGTTTCATTAATTGCATAGTTGTTTAGCAAAGATTTGACACTAGACTCCAAGTTGCAGAAGACAGATTAAATTTTTGTGAACAAATCAACTTGGGCTGTAATAATAGCAAGCCCATATTGACAAGCCAGATGTCTATTAATTGAATTGGAGGAAGCATATAATGTTTACTAATCGTTCAATTCGTCTACTTGTGGTTGTAGGTAGCATGATACCTGCAACAATAACTTTTGGAGCATTAAGGATGCATGGACAGGAGGTACCAGTTGCACCAGCATTACAACCTGTGTTTGTACCCGTACAAAGATGCAGTGATATAAAGGTGGATGTCTATTTTGAGTCTCTTAGGTACTCCTACCCTGGGCAAACTGCAAAGGATTACTTGCAGGCTGAATGTGCAAAATTTGGATGCAATGCAGACTATACTACGCTAAAAAGTGACAATTTGGGATATGGTGGTCACTATTATGTTCATGGTCAAGAGTTTGTTAAATCTGGAGTAAATTACGAACCACATCGTCACTATGCCAGGTGCAAATAGCCGTATGTACAGTCTGCAAAGTCAATAGTAAAAATTTATTCATAGTCGATGAAACTTTAATAAGAGGTGCGCTCATGAAATTCAACACAAAACAAGCTACTAAATCAAAAATTGTTTTAAGAAATCTGGAGACAAATACAATGCTATGGGAAGAGCT
>NZ_JCACKM010000318.1:0-3288 GCF_059505385.1 Desmonostoc vinosum | reverse complement strand
AAAACTGGTTTACAGACTGTTGCTACTGTACTTCATAAACCTGCAATCTGCTGTATCACTTTTAGTGAAGGACTTGTACGTATAGAATTGGTCAAAAAAAATATTCTAGATTTAGAAGTAGATGCTATTGTTAGACCCACAAATACAAAACTAGCTTTTGGGGGAGAAATTAGTAGACAGATTCTTCAAAGATTACAAAACTCATCAGACTTTGGATGGTACGAAACATTACAGAATTATTCAAATATATTAGTTGGTGAAGTACTTGTAACAAGTCCTCAGATACAGCCAACCTTCGTAACGCTCCCGTAACCTTAGATAATATCAACGACATAGAAGACATAGAACTCCAAATGCGTCCCGCTAAACTAAACCTGTGGCGCAATCGTCTATTTGTTACCTTGAGTTACGTAAAAACCGATATACCAGAATTGACAGCATTACTGTTCCGGCTTACTTTAGCGAGTCTCAGCGTCAAGCTACGAAAGAAGCCGGAGAATTAGCTGGGTTAAGGGTTCGTCGAATAATTAATGAACCAACGGCTGCGGCTTTAGCGTTTGGCTTGGGTACAAACCAGACTACCTGCTATCAAGGAAGCATTGCGCGATCGCTACGGTTGGACAATCAACGACTCTGTAAATCCCGATGAAGCTGTAGCCAGAGGTGCGGCAGTTCAGGGGGCAAGATTATGTGGTTATCTTCGGGAGGAGGTAAAACTCTGGGACATAACACCCTTGTCTTTAGGAATTGAATTGGCTAACAGCAAGATGGATGCGATTATTTGTGCCAATGAACCGATACCAGTTACCAAGTGGCGCAAGGGTTCCCAAGCTTTTACTACTCAGCGCGACGGACAAGAAAGTATCCGCTTCCGCATTTATCAAGGTGAACGACCGATTGCCGGGGACAATGAATTTATTGGTGAAGTGGTTCTTAACCTAGCAACTACTCGTCCGGCTGGGGAGGTTCGGGTTAATTGTATGTTCAAAGTTGACCACGATGGGATTCTTCATGTGTTAGCAGAAGATATTAGCACCGATGGGCAACCTGTGGAGAAGACATTTGACCGCTTTTATCGCCTGACTCAACAAGAGGTAGACCAGAAACTTCAAGAAGCGAAAGTGCATGAAAATGAAGACGCTGTTACCAATCGAATTTTTCAGTTAGAAGAAGAAATAATCCGACTGCAACGTGTGATTAATCAAGATAAAACATCTGACAATCTACTGTTAGAAACTTTAGAAAACTTGAAAGCAGCTATTAATAGCCGCGACGTTAACCAAGCAGAGGAACTACTTACCGAACTCAAAATATATATCCGCCCTTCAGAAGAACCCAGGCAAATTGAGAATATCCCAGAGCAGAATATGGGCGATCCTCGCTCCTTACGGGACTTTATTGTTTGGGGAATTGAGAATTATCCGGCAGAAAACTATGCGGTGATTTTGTGGAATCACGGTACTGGCTGGAAAGAAGACGATATTTATGCTTTTGCGCGATCGCGTGGTGTTGAAATTCAGGCAAGTCAGGATGAAGTGCGATCGCTTACCCGAAATAATCGGCGGTTGTCCCGTGCTTTTTTCCTTTCCTCAATTACAGAAGTGCTGCAACTAGATGATGAAGATTCACGAGCGATCGCTTTTGATGATTCATCTTTAGACTTCCTTGATAATGCCAAACTTCAGCAGGCTTTTCAGGAAGCAGAAGCCATTACGGGTAAAAAAGTTAGCCTAATTGGCATGGATGCCTGTTTAATGGGCATGGTGGAAGTGGCTTACCAGTTGCGCTCCAACACCTCTCCAATTTCGCCTGCTGTGTAAAATGAGTGTTGATGCTCCAGATAATTTTCGCCCCTTTTCAAGTCGTCAGTATCAGCCTCTTATTGCAGAGATTGCGACTATGATCAAATCGACTTGAAGGGTAGTAAAGCTATAATTAGGATAAAAGACAAGCCAGATAGCGCCGATGAAGAATCACATATGGCAGAATTAACAATTCAAATTTCTGATGAACTAGCTCAACGTTTAGAACCTCTGCAAAATCGCTTACCTGAATTGCTTTGGCAATTGTTAGACGTTGCTAATTTACCAACAAACTCTCAGCCAACAATCAAAACAGAGACGACAGATATTCCCGCAGTTTATCAAGAAGTTCTTGATTTTTTAATTAAGCGTCCAACTCCAGAAGAAATTATTACTTTTAAAGTTTCACCTCAAGTTCAAACGCGGTTGTCAGAATTATTAGAGAAAAACCGATCTGCAACACTCAGTCCAATGGAATTAGCTGAGTTAGATGTTTATGAGCAATTAGAACATATGATGATTTTATTAAAGGCACGAGCTTTAAAACGCGATTAGCTAAGATGACATCTAATTCAATTTCTGCGGAACTGCGTAAGCTTGTAATACAGAGAGCTTCAGGATGTTGTGAATACTGCTTAATACATCAAGATTTTTCAATTTATACTCATGAAGTAGACCATATTATTGCGGTCAAACATGGAGGTGAAACGACTGCTGATAATTTAGCACTTTCATGTTTATCTTGTAACCGTCATAAAGGTTCTGATTTTGCTACGATAGACCAAGTTACTAAAGAAATTGTCCCGTTGTTTAATCCCCGTCGTCAGGTTTGGGATGAACATTTCTATGTTGAAGGTGCGAGAATTGAAGGGAAAACTCAAATTGGACAAGGGACTGCAAGGTTGCTTCAGTTCAATATTAATAATCGCGTACTTGAACGGCAAGTGTTGATGAGTCAAGGACTATATCCATAAACAAGACCCTCTACCACTAGTAAATAGTATTGTCCTGCCGAGAAATAATGATCATTCCAATCATCATCTAAAATTGAAATAGAACTTTCTTCATCTTCCATAGCATAATAGTCTGCTTTATATATGAAGTATGTCACTTGACAATCAACTCTGAGACTAAAAGGTATGACAAAATAATTTTCATAATCTACCACATTATTAAGATTTAAATTAATTTCTTCTATTTCTCCAACTTCATCAATAGTTCCTTCATTATTATCATCAGGTATTAGATGAGAGGTAACAGTTTCTCTAGAAAGCTTATCACTTAAATCAGACTCAATCGCAGATTCTATTAATGCGCTGTCAGAATAAATTAAGTTTATAAGCTTATGAATTAATTCATGCTTGATTTGCAAGTCAGATGCTGTAGAAATAAAATCTCTTTGTTTCTGTAACTCTAATAAAGGACTTTTGGGTAAGAGGCTGTTTGAAAAGTTTTGAAGGGTAAAATTTTATGCAAGTCGCCTCAC
>NZ_JCACKM010000317.1:0-3288 GCF_059505385.1 Desmonostoc vinosum | reverse complement strand
TCCCCAGTCCCCAATCCCCAATCCCCAATCCCCAATCCCCAGTCCCCAATCCCCAATCCCCAGTCCCCTACCCTGATCGCAATTTGTCGGCATAAATGCCTGTAAGGATAGCAACTACCAGCCAAGTGATGGCTAATCCTATAACTTCGCCTAAAAATAACTGGGTGAAGTGGCGTAAAACGATCCCCACGGTGGAACCTATAGGTACTGCAATTGCCCAACTCAGGGAACTGACAAATATCCATCGCCACGCGAGAGGAACTGATTGGGGAATTACCAACCATTGTGCTATTCCAATTGTGAGACCGCTAATTGTGCCATAAATCAACCCAGACAAAATTCTCAAAGCCAAGATAGAAGTTGTGGGTACAACCCAACCGATTGCGCCAATGCCGGTAGCGGCGACGATCATCCAACCCAAAAGACTTGAAAAAACCCACTTGATCCGAAAAACTGGTTGTTTGAGCAGAAAACTTTGAGGTAATGCCACCGCCAAGCCACCAACAGCAGACTCTACCAAACCAATATCAGGCTTTTCACCAATTTCAATCAATAATAAACTCAGCAAAAAACCGCCAAAAGTAGCTAAAGCCCACAACAATGTAAAGCTACTAAAGTTTCCTAGTGCTAATTGCATCAAACTCTCTCTAGTTGTAATGGTCTGGTAGCTTTGGCGTTGAACATATCCAGAAAAGCCTTGCGTCGTCGTTGGGGAGATTCGGGTGCGATGTAACCCCAGAGACTTTCCCAGTAAAAAAAGGAGATGCCTTGAAAATTGCGATCGCGTACTATCTGAACTTGTTGTTTAATTTGGGCGATTTCTACAGGGTTACGCAAAGTACCCGTTGATATGCCGATTCCTACAGGAATTTGACTAAGAGCTAATTCTACTGCTGGCTGTTCTAGTTGAGTAATAAAACCTCTTTTATCATTTCGGTATACTTGTAAAATTAACTCATTAATTAGACCTTTTTTTACCCAACTTTCCCAATCTTGTAAATAATATTTGTAGGCAAATGCTTGAGAATTTGGAGACAAAGAGATTTTTGCCTTCGGTTTTACTGCTTTGACAGCTTGATAGATTTCTGCCATGAAATCAGTGATTTTATCTGCTCGCCAACGCATCCATTCTGAGTTAAAAGGATTACTTGGAGGACTTTTACCTTGATGTTCTTGTCGGTAGAGATCAATCGTAAAAGGATCATAGCCAAACTGAACTGGCATTCCAAAATGATCGTCCAATTGAATGCCATCTACATCGTAGTTTTTGACTACTTCCACAATTAGCCCTTGAATAAACTCTTGAACTTGTGGATGCAGAGGATTTAGCCAAGCTTGCTTGCTTACAGAGTGATTATTAATTTCCTCTGGTAAGGTTTCTTGGATAGATTTTATACCTTTTTGTCCATTCGTCAACCAGTTAGGATAACGCCTTGCTAATTGTGAATTAGGTGGCGTCATTAACCCATATTCAAACCAAGGAATAACACTCAATTTTTTAGCTTGAGAAAGTTTCACCAGCTTTGCTAAAACATCCCGTCCACCATGCATAAATTTGAGTAGAGGTTCAGTATCTGAGCCTGTAATCGTTTTGGCTATACTACTTCTGTAAAAAGTATGTCCTCGATTCCAAACTACAGGATAAATTGTATTAAAATTAAGTGCTGAGAGATGATTTAAAGCGCGGTCAATACCCCAAGGTACAAATAGTACACCACTAGCAACATTAGTGAGCCAAACGCCGCGAATTTCTGTTTTGATTGGGCTAGTCTTTTGAGAATAAACTGGCAGTGAAGAGAATGGCAATACTGTTAAACTTAAGACTAATCCCAAACACAATAAGTAAAAAAAATAACGGCGAGCAACCCAATTCATCGATAAGTGCAACCTATTGCAATCGGAATATATATAATTACAAAATCAATTTGTCATTCCCGGATTATATAAACATATGGTGATTTTCTGCTCAAAAGTAATACCAAATTGGGATTTGAGCGCTAAACGTGTTTGTAGTGAGGACTTTAGCCCTTAAATATTCAAGCACTGAACTCAGATATCTCACTAAACCCACCCCTACGGTCTCTCAACAAAGACAGGACTAATACCAATTCGTAATTCGTAATGACGCTCCTACGTCGCTAACGCTGCGCTAACGTAATTCGTAATTAAGAAACTCTTATTTAGTATGGGTTTCGGAGTTTGAATGTGTAGCCGAATTTTAGAGAATTGGTATAACATAGTAATACGAAAAATTCAGGGTTTGTACAAAGGGTATGGGGGTGTGTAAGTGAGTAAAATCCTTACGCCCCGCCCCAAAGGCTAAAATAATGCGAATAGTTCAGTAATTTGGTAAGTAAGATTAGTAGAAATTATCAGTACAAATTTTGAATTGCTTACTTACAAGATGTTGAAATTAAAGCACTTGATTATGAGTTTGGGCTGTTTGCTGCTAATTATTGCTTGCAATAGCTCCCATCCAAAGATCAATTTTCACACTAAACTTCTCAAGGTGGCTACTGACCCTACCTTTATCCCCTTTGAAATCCGCAATACTAGCGGTAAGTTGGTAGGGTTTGATATTGACTTGATGAATGCGATCGCCAAAGTTGCCGGGTTCACTGTACAGTTTGAAAGTATGCCCTTTGATGGCATGATTTCTACTTTACAAGCTCAAAAAGTCGATGCTGCGATTAATGGGATCACAATTACTGCTGAACGTCTGAAAACGATTTCCTTTTCCCGACCTTATTTTAAAGCGGGACTAGCGATCGCAGTTCGTGAAGACAATCAAGATATTAAAGATTTTAATAGTCTCAAAGGTAAAAAAATTGCTGTACAAATTGGTTCAACTGGTGCAGATTTTGCCAAAACTATTCCCCATGCCAAAATTATTACATTCAATTCTGGCCCGGACTTTTTTCAAGACTTGCTCAATGGCAATGTTGATGCTGTAATTAGCGATGCTTTTGCTACTTTGTATGCAATTAAAAATAGCAACTTCAAAGGTATAAAAGTTGTCACCAACTTGCTTACTGAAGAATACTACGGAATTGCTACCCCCAAAAATTCCCCTCATCTCGATACAATTAACAACGCCATAGCCACTTTATTAGCTAATAATACTTATAAGCAAATTTACCAAAAATGGTTTAATAGCGAACCGCCACAATTACCAGATTCTCTGCCACAAAACTAAATATCGAATTTCCGATCACTACTTAGAATCTAGCACCTGATATCATGTCCGGCTAATCACTTATCATAAAAATTTCTCCCTTGTCCCCCTTC
>NZ_JCACKM010000316.1:0-3356 GCF_059505385.1 Desmonostoc vinosum | reverse complement strand
CTGGTGACTTTGCGCTCAATCCCCATTACAAAACTTAATTACGCGCTTCGCAGCGCTAGCGAGGTACGAGCGTCAGCGTAAAGCCTGCGGCATAGCTTCGCTTAGAGCGACACAGGAGCGTCGCGTCATTACGAATTACGAATTACGAATTACGAATTACGAATTATTTAAGTCTCATCGAGGAAGGCAACAAGAAACTGTTCCCTGTTGCCTGTTAGGCGTTCTTTTGATTACACTACTTCCCACCAACCGAAAGCTGGGCCAATAAAACGAATTGTCACCCATGCGGCAACCATAATCCCAATGCCTACCCAAGCACCGCGAGTAGTCCAAGCAACAAATAGTTCAGCTTGAGTTTTAGTGATGGGAACCCAAGGCAAGATGCGAGTGTCTTGACCGTATTTTTCCCCAAGTGTAGTTTTCCGGCGTTTTGCTTCACCCATATTAATAATTCAAATTCAATTTGGGTTTTAAGTTTATATAGACAGGAGTCAGTTTATGGTATAAGCGAGTGAGTTTCATCTCTACCATAAGCTGATGATAGTGCTTGCTTTGGGGCGATCGCTTTGTGATTGACAAAACGTAAAAGGACAAACAGCTAAATAGAATTTTCCTCACTGCCACTAGAAAATAAACTTGGATCAAGATAGTTAATGCGTGCTAGGGGACTCAAGGCAGTCAGGATTTGAGTGCCGTAGCTGCGGTTAACTACGCGACTGTCAAGTAAAGCAACGATGCCTTGACTTTCTCGTACTGGGGCGATCGCACGTTGTAATTCATTTAAAGCTGCTGGCAACAAGTATAAACGAAACCAATCTTGGTGCGATCGCTTGTAATGAGCAACCCTACTGGCTACTAGAGGATTTTCTAAAGATGGTAGGGGTAAAGTAGCAATAATTAACAGCTGAGGCGCAGGTAGAACTGTTTGATGCTCTCGCCAAAATTCCCAACCGCTGATTAAAATACCATTTTCATCCAAACAAGTTTTTTCTACCTGTACCCGCGAACCAAACTCTGAAGCCAGAATTGCCCCTACTTGTGATTTGAGTGGCACATCCCCCACTAGCACAACCGTCAATCCTGGGGCTGTAGCACTCAAACAAACTAGCGTGCGGACTTTGTGAATAAATGCTGGTTGAAATTCTGGGGTATTAGGTAGAGGTAACTTATAAGGTACATAAAGTTGGATTGCTTCTGCTTGGCTGTCAGAGGAGAACTTGAGGCAAGTGACATCTTCTAACCCCAGACGCTGACGAAACAGGGGTGCTTCTGTTTCTGCTTCCAAAGCGCTACCAATTAAAACTACTGGCTGTCGCTGCCAAATCGGGGAGAGTATTTTTCCTAATTCAATTGGCGCGTTGTGCAAAGAAAATAAACCCTGGCGACGGGCAATAGTTGCCCAGAGGAGGGGGGATGAGGAAGTGGGGGGAGAAAGATCAACATTATTAAATTGGAAGTGTTGCCAAACATCTGGCAGATTAGCTGGATCTAAAGCAGAGTCAAGACGACTGAGAATTTCTGTTTCTGGCTGAGAAATTAGATAGCACTCATAGGGATTAGCGGGATGTTGGAATATTTCGTGTGTTAGTTGTACCCGTACCTCGCGAATGACTTCCGCTTGGTTTGGGTAAGCCAGCATGAGTTGATCCCAATCATCGGGTTGAATATTTTGGGTAAGTTGATGACGCACCCAATCTTCTAAATCGTCTACCCCATCAATAATTGTGGGAATGCCTTGAGGAAAATGCTCACCAACTAGCTGTGCTTTTAACCAAGCTTCTGGGGTCGTTAAAAGCAGTCCTTGGAACTCGTTACTTGGCCAGGCGTCACCTGTCCTGATCGGCTTATTTGCTGGTAGCCACTGCTGTAGACGGGGAATTTCTACTCGTAGCAGGCGTTGTTGTACTGCTTCTGGAGTAACAATAATTACAGGGCCATGCCACAGCAATGCTGATGCTACAAAACTGGTGCGATATCGTCCTTGATAGCCACAAACCGCACCTACTTGAATTAGAGCGCTACGTCCTAAGCGCAAGGCACGCGCTACCAACCTCGCCATCGTCAAATGATGGGGCCAGGAAGGGAAGCCCGCCTGCGATCGCAAAAAGTTGTGTAGTGATAAATGAACTTCTGCCTCAATCACACGCTTTTAATCCCATACAAAGTGACTTTCACAAACCAAGCCCCATTTCTATTATCTTGTCATTAGTCACTAGTCATTTGTCTGCCAATGACCAATGACAAATGACCAATCCCAATCACTCCAAACTATGCCAACTTACACAGGAATTTCCAGCGAAGCCTTTAGGCATCCACTGGATCGCCAAGCTGAGCAAGCTTTACGAAACTTACCTGGATTTGATTTAATTGCCAGTAAATTCGTGGAATTTGTCTATGAACGCCCTCAGTTAGTCTATCTAATGGGTAACACCATCCAAGTCGGGCCGCGCCAATATTCCACTATTTACCACATGTTTCGAGAATGTGTGCGGGATTTGGACATTTACCCAGAACCTGCACTGTTTGTCTCACAAGATCCCCAAGCAAATAGCTATGCACTGGGGCAAGAAAATCCTTACATAGTTATAAATACAGGGATACTTGACTTACTAAACGAAGCCGAGATGAGGGCGGTGCTAGCCCATGAACTGGGGCATATTAAATGTGGTCATACTATTTTAATTCAAATGGCGATCTGGGCGATGAATACTGCCTCAGCCTTGGGAGATTTGACCTTTGGCATCGGCAATTTTCTTTCTCAGGCCTTGATTTATGCCTTTTTTGAATGGCGACGCAAAGCTGAGTTGTCTGCTGATCGCGCCACGTTGTTAGTTATAGATGACTTGAATCTTGTGATGTCATCTATGATGAAAATTTCTGGCGGTAGTATTAAATATGCTAATGAATGCAGTTTACAAGAATTTATTCGGCAGTCAGAAAATTACCAAGCATTGGATGAAGATGGTTTGAATCAAGTGTATAAATTCTTGATTTACAATGGCGCTCAAGGAATGATGTTGAGTCATCCTTTTCCTGTGGAACGCATACACTATTTACGGCAGTGGGCAGTATCAGAGGAGTATCGGCAAATTCGCCGGGGAAATTATCCGCGATCGCCCGCTTCCGGTGCAGTCAATGTTGATGCTCAAAAAACTGCAACTGAGGCCGAAGCTTTGCGCCGTCAAATTGAAGAATTGCGACGAGAAATTAACAAAAAGAGAAAATCTGAGTAGATTTTTGCTGATGGGGGTGTTATGTCATGTCCGTTTAAAGACTTATGATTTGGCTGACGCGGAGATAAGGAGACGCGGTGAGACAGCGAGTAAAGGAGGGTTTCCCTCCGCAGGCGACTGCGT
>NZ_JCACKM010000315.1:0-3390 GCF_059505385.1 Desmonostoc vinosum | reverse complement strand
TCGGAACGAAAAAATAGGTTTTTTCAGACTGAATATGAAAAACCTACCCTTGAAATCCCACCCTTGTGGGTGGCTTAGTTTAATTGCGAATTGCGAATTGCGTTAGCGCAGCGTTAGCGAGTCCGCGATAGCGTTAGCGAAGCGGTAGCGAGGTACGAGCGTCAGCGTTAGCGACACAGGAGCGTCGCGTCATTGCGAATTGGTTTCATCTCTGTTCCCTGTTCCTTACTACATATTGTCAATTTTGGCTTACTTGATCGCTAGCAATCACTTCCCAGCGAAGTAACCTCGGTAATTGAGACACATCGAGTGCATAGTTGACAATCCATACTACCAACTCCAAAATCAACAAATATCGTATCCACAGCAAATCAGTGTCAGAACCTATGATTGTCAAACCCTCATACAACTGCCAGAAGCGATAAGGTAAGTATAGGTAAGGAACCATTACCCAAATTACATTTTGCAAATTTCTGAGTGTTACTATCTCCGAGAGAATTTGCAATCCTAGCATAATAAAGTACCAACCAAGCACAGTTAGTACCTGGCGATCGCCCCAGAATACACCCCAAAGCAGCATCACTACCAATGGTAGCAGCCCTCCTAGTATTTGTACTGTTAAAAACCAGATTTTATACCAATCAGGCAATGGTAGAGGCAAAGTAAAAGGTTTTGTATTTTTCCATCCCCAATTCACAACCGCAAGAAACGACGTGGCAACTACGAAAAAGAGGAGGTTTTCTAATAAAAGGTAGAGATTGATGTTGGAGAAAATCATGGGTCAATCATCATAATTTTAAGCAGAAAAGTTTTGAGGGGCGATCGCCTGACCAATACGCGTAAAGCTGACCAAACCGAAAGCGTAGTTTTTTAGATATTGAAGTAAGGGTGCAAAATGTCAAGATATTTGAAAGTATTAAGACTATTTTGGAGTACTGCGATCGCCGCAGAATTGGAATATCGGATCAATTTCCTCATAGCTATCCTCAGCAGCTTAGGTAATCTTGCAGGCAGTCTGTTTGGACTATCCTTGTTTTATCGTACAGGCTACACTTTCGATGGCTGGTCATGGCAAGCTGCTTTAATTGTTTTGGGAATATTTACCTTGCTGCAAGGCTTTTGTGCCACTTTTTTAGCCCCAAACCTGAATCGCATTGTTCGCCATGTGCAAGAGGGCACGCTTGATTTTGTACTATTAAAACCTATCCGCAGTCAGTTTTGGCTTTCTACCCATACTTTTTCACCTTGGGGACTGCCAGATATAGTCTTTGGTGGTTTCATCCTCGCCTATGCAGGTACACGCCTCAATCTCACAATCGATGACTATTTATTGAGTATTGTCCCTTTATTTTTTGGCTTGGTAATTCTTTACAGCCTCTGGTTTATGCTCGGTGCAACTAGTATCTGGTTCGTAAAAATATACAATGTTACCGAAGTATTACAAGGTTTACTTGAAGCTGGGCGATATCCCATGGCAGCATATCCAACTGCTTACCGTTTTTTCTTCACCTTTATAGTACCAGTAGCCTTTTTAACGACAGTGCCAGCTGAAGTCATGTTAGGCCGGAGTCAAACTGCATGGTTGATAGGTGCAGCAGCGTTGGCATTAGTCCTATTTTTGCTTTCTAGTTGGTTTTGGCGGTTTGCATTAAGATTTTATACTAGTGCTTCGAGTTAGAGAGGCGATCGCTCCTATTTTTATACTCTGTTTATTTTTACCTTCATAGATTCAAGCATTAATAAGCATAAGGCTAATTCATTGAGCATGGTTTGATTATCAAGCAAATTTTTTATCATCAAAACTTCTCAAAAAAGCTCAAATATTCCCATAAATTAAGTATAGATTTTTATAAAATTACATGTTATGTATGAATATCATTATTTTTCTTTACCGTAATTTTACTGAAACATAATAATAATATCATTCAAATAACTATATATTTAAATACATATTAGAAAAAAGCACTAACAACATCGGTAGTGGTTACTCTTCGCGCTAGCTTCTTCCTTTGAGAAGACCGCGCTGCCTCAAGTGTTTCCCATAATTTCAGAGTTTTAGTTCGGCTGAGTGATCCTTGTGTTTTTGTAGCTAAGCCAACATACGATTTGAACTTATAAGTATGAAAATCAGACGCCGGAGGTTTGGTCAGATAGCGATCGCCAGTGCCGCTATTGCAGTATTTACAGATCCAGTCAAAAAAGTTGCTGCACAGTCGCAGAGTACGATTTATGGGGTACGCTTTGCCACTAGTAGCAATAATCGAAATCCCATGAATGCAAGTGTCACTAATAATAATGAGCTGATTAGTCATCGCATGGGAAGGGTATTGAAACCTTCAGAAACAGCTAATATTGACAATACTTCTCCGCAAATATCAGTAATATCTTTTAACTTCTACACTGGTCAACAATTATCTCACTCTGAGATCTCTGCTAATCAGGTTGAAAATCTTAATGCACGTACTGAAGTTGCGTCCAAAGCGGTGTTTTGTGAATCTACTGAACGGTTAACTAGTTTCACTGCTCTATCCCGTAATAGATTTGTGATCACTTCCGTAGTGCATCTGCAACAAGGTAATTTCACTCGCCTTTTATTTATTCGGGGTGGACAATCTTCTCGATTTCAAAAAGCCCTAAAAGTTTGGGGATTTAAAAACAAAAATAGTACTTTAGAAAGTCTGATGAACACTCAAAACGACCAGTTAATCAGTCTAATCAGTCAACAAGGAGGTGTTTTCCCATTTGAGTTAGCAACCATTGACTCCAGAACAGGCAAAGTAGATTATGACGCCTTGACTCTCCCAGATTTGCAACCAAACCGCAGTTATCGTCATCTCACTCTATCCCCAATAGATGGAAAAATTTATGCTACTACCATGGGTGCAGAAGGTGGTGTTTTTTTAGTGCAGTTTGATATGCAAAATAAATCAATCATCACTGGCAAACCATTGCTGTTAAAGTTATCAGAATTGAGTTACAACAAACAGCATCTAGAAAATGATTTACTGAGTCTAGCTGTTTCTCCATTAGGTCAACTGTATGCGCTTGCTGCTCCTAATAATGAACCAACTAATTCATTATTCAGCATAGACGAGAAAACCGGGAAAATGACGCTAATAAGACCATTCGCAGTTGATAAGATTGCTTTTGCTGTGTAAAAGGGATTGGGGATTAGGGATTTCTCCCTCATCCTCCCCTTCAAGGGCAGGGTTTTTACATTCCAGAGCGATCGCACAACAAGACTGCTTACTCTATAACTCAGCAAACCTTAAGATTGTGAATGAAGGCGTTAGTGGTTGGTTAAGCTGTTCCACATATAACTTGCATAATTAGGGCGGGCGGGCAAGATGCCCACCCCACAAGAGTTTTATTTAATTTGATTATGTAATT
>NZ_JCACKM010000314.1:0-3459 GCF_059505385.1 Desmonostoc vinosum | reverse complement strand
CGCTTCGCTAACGCTAACGCTATCGCGGACTCGCTACCGCTGCGCTAACGTAATTCAGTTTTGTATTGGGGTTAAATCCCATTACAAAACTTGCCGGTTATGGAACGGGGGGACTTAAAACCACGGAACTTGTTAAAAATTCCAAGATTTAATTACTACACTGATAAAACTAACTAAGCCAATCACTAGTAAAGCTACCCCAACAATTTTCACACTATAAGAGGTTTCGTAAGTATAGCGATCGCTTTGGATTTGTTGAAGTAGCTGATGATGTTCTTTTAACCCTAAAACCATCCCTAACATTCCTGTGCCAATAAAAGATAGCCCAACAATAACCGAAAATCTCACTGGGTTAAGGTTATGACTCAGGTGAGTATTTTCAATCGTCCTTACGATGGTGGGGATGCCAAAGCCAAAACCAATTAACGACAGACAGGTGCGTATCCAAGCCATTAAGGTGCGATCTGCTGCTGCCCAACTGCGGTATTTGGCCATTTCGGTACGATCTGCCGCTAAATCATTGGTAGAATGACTCATAATGTGTTAGTTTCGGCTAATCTATGTTGATTAAATTTGTTGTTAATTAATGTTCATAGTCTGTTAGTTCCTGTAATGTATGGGCAAATGGATAATGAATGTTTGTGTATTTAAGTGTATTTAATCTGATGAATGTTGAAGAATTCTTGAAATTGCTCAATAGACATAGAAATCTATCTATCAAACTATACTCATAACTGATTTATAAACAGAAAAAAATCACTCTGCATCCTCCTAAAGAAATTGGAACCATCATGCCAAAATGGGAAAACTGTACGCTCAGGAATTAATAAAGTTCTTGAAAAATATGTCCAGACTCACTTACAGTCTGTTAGATTTTTCAAAAAAGAGTTTATGCCTTAAGTGAGAAGCAATTTAGGTATTGACCTACTACGCTCTCTGTTGGACAGGAAGCCCACGAAGAAAAGCTGTTGAGTTTGATTGTTGGTTTTTGGTTCTTGACTTGGGATAATTTATAAACTTCTTAGTAAAATTAATTTGTCTTGCCACCCTTCGTCATAACGTAATGTCAGCAAAGTATAACCAGTTTTATAACGGAGATTATCGCGTTCAATCTGATCTTGCCTACGCTTATCAGGGCTATTATGAACTGAACCATCACAGAAAATAGCGATCGCCTCCTCTTTGTAGATAAAATCTGGCTTACAGTTAGCCTCTGCAATCAATTCCTGTGCAGCATCAGGTAGTTTGTAACCCCGTTGGTAAATCTCCTGTAACACTACACGCTCAAAATTAGAGTTAGGGTCTGTTTGCTCCAGCAGTTTTTGATATTGCTCATCACGAGAAAGCCCTTTAACTTGAGCAATAGCATTACTTTCAAGTAGCACATCAAGCCAAGGTTTGATGAGGTGACGGTTAATCAGCGCATGGTCAAACTGATTGCGGTAAGAAAGCAAACATTCATAACAAGCTTGGATGCAACTGTCTTTCGGCTCCTTGAAATGGCAGATGTCTAAAGCTGCATCAGCAATTTTTCTAAATGCCTCTGGTTTTTCTAATAGCTGAGATAATACACCTGCACCGCCTTCTGCTGCTTCCCAAAATAGTAAATACTTACCTTCACCTAGACGTTCGGAGTCGAGTTCATTAGCTTCCAACTTATACACAGCCTGAATTGCTGTTTCTAACACATATTGCAGGGTAGCAATAAAGGCTTCTCTATTATCAGCTGGAACATTTAATGGTTCGACAACCAAGATATTGCAAGTATCATCAACCATTAAGTTGACTTCGGTATGTAGACTGTCAGGTGTTTGTTGAGCTTGTGGGTTTTTACTATCACCCCATACACCTGTTGTTGGATTAAGCTTAAATCCTCGTTCTTCTCTATTCTTCTTCAGTCCGCGATTAATTCGCCAGATGGTAGCTGTAGCTCCGTAGGTTAAGTTAAACATTGGCGTACCACAAGCCGCTTGAACATTGGCTAATTTGCGCTTTTGACTAGCGTAACGGAAGTGAGTTGTAATGTTGTAGCCGTATTTAAGCCGTTCTTCCTCGTCACAAGTGATCCGTTCTCGACGACGAGCGATCGCAGTTTCCATTGGTAGTACACGGGTCAATTTGGCTACATTGCCATGAGCATCAGGTTTAATTTCTGCGCCGCAATTTTCACAAGTATCACGAAAATCGCCGTCGTGTTACACCTTAGCCCTGGCTAAAGAAGTCGAACCTTTTGGAATTAAAGTCACTTTAGTTGAACCTGGGGCATTTCGCACAGACTTCAACGGACGCTCTCTAGCAGCAGCCGAACAATCCATTGATGCCTATGTTCCGGTGAGCGGGGCTTCATTGCAGTGGTTCAAAGATATGGATGGTAAGCAACTTGGCAATCCAGCGAAAGCAGCGCAAGCCATCATTCAAGCTGTGGAAAGTCCTCATCCACCGATGCGACTGGCGTTAGGCACGGATGCCATGAGCCTAATTCAGGAAAAACTGGAATGGGTTAAAACGGATTTGGATGCTTGGCAGCAGGTGACTGTAAGTACGGATTATACAGATAGGAACAGTGGGGTAATAGTTGGGTAGCTAATACCAGTTCTCTTTGAAGGCGCACAGAATCGTAGATTGGGGAGCATAGTAGTTGTGGGAGTAACGCCCCACCAGGGAGAACGGGAGAACCGTTTACAGAGCGAAGTGTCACAGGTAATTGGATGTAACAGACATCGAGAGGTACGCGAGATGCGAACAGCCAAAACGATACTGAACATCATACGTGAGCGTCGCTACGATGGTGACGCTCTCAAAACGTAATGGTTACTGGAAAGCTACGTGATACGGAAACGGTCATGCGTAGTTTGGAGGGGGGTGGTTGGAAAAGTGCCACAAATGGTAACTCACTGGCTACCTACCCTACTACACGTCCAGATTTAACAGAGAGGTGCGAGGGATAATACCCTCCATCGACTCTACCCTATCCGCCCACTGCGGATCTTAGGCGGAAACTTTCTGTCTATCAATTGTTGGACGACACATTGCACCTTGCGAGAAAACTCCACTATGAGGATTAACAAGAACTACCTGGGGCAACCCCTCCATTCCAAACATCCGTTTCATCAAACAGGGTTAAGGCGCAGTCAAAGCCAAGCCCGCATCCTTTTCTTGGCATAATTTTATGTTATGGCCTTAGTTCATATATAAAGCCAGAGCGCCCTGTAAGCAGGGCGAACGCATCTAAATATTGACAAAGTGGTAGGTAAGGCACGGGCAAAGTAGTACAAAAAAACTAATAAAAGGGCATTTGGAGCGATCGCTGCAAGCGTGAGGTAAGCAATCGGACTTTAATGGTAAAGTCAAAGGGGTAATTCAAAAAAGATAGTTTGGATCTGGAGCATAGTTTGCTACTTCTAAAGTAAGGATTCAGGTCTAATAGTTAGGAAGTAGAGACGGGCGAGACTGATAATT
>NZ_JCACKM010000313.1:0-3486 GCF_059505385.1 Desmonostoc vinosum | reverse complement strand
CCAAAGCCTACGAGCTTACGGCGTTATTGCTGCTTAACTTTGTCCGAAGTATTGTTATAGAGTAACCCGTAACTAACGGTACGTCACAACCGAGTAGGCAACGAAAAAGTTGGAGTGCAGACGCTAAAAGTAGCCGTAGCTGCCAGGGTCAGGCAGTGGGGAGCAAGAGGGAAAGACGTAGAAGGATGAACATAGTCTAAGGTATTGATTAAATCACGTCACTTTAGAACGAGCCAAATGACTCCTGGACTAAGGCTCGAACCAAAACGGTAAATAGGTAGAGTGTTAGGTTTTCCAGTCCTAACAATGTAGAAACAAAATTCCTATCGTGAAATAGATACCCATCCTAACTACATCAAAAACTTTAGTTGATACAACAGGGTAAGCCCAACAGAGTCTAGAAGACGGTCGAATCTCCTAGTAAGCCAAGAGTAATCAAAGCCGAATCTCTGGTGGGTAAAGGATGAGTGAAAAAGCGAATGTCACGCCCGTAATCAGGTGAATAGGGGTTCAAAATTTGCCCCTGACCGAAAGGAAAGCTGAATTCACTTGGGTCATATACGAGATAAAAACTTATCTAAGGAATGAATCCTCATGAAAAGTTTGATACATCAAACCGATGTAAATGGACATAGGAAACAACTTTCAAACTGGAACCAAATCAACTGGAAGAAAGCAAGAAAGATTGTTAATAACCTAAGAAAGCGGATATTTCGTGCTAGAAAACTTGGGCAATGGAAGCAGCTGAGACGGTTGCAGAAATTGTTACTAAAATCCTACGCCAACCTATTACTCGCAACCCGACAAATTACTCAACAAAATAACGGAAAAAACACAGCAGGAGTAGACAAGGAGGTGGCTAACACTCCTGAAGAACGAGTAAAGCTTGTCAACAGTTGGAAATATATAACAGCTTCTCCTACAAGGAGAGTATATATTCCAAAACCTAACGGCAAGAAACGTCCCCTTGGAATTCCCACTATCAGGGATAGAGTCATGCAAGTAATAGTGAAAAACACACTCGAACCCGAATGGGAATCACAATTCGAGCCAAATTCATACGGCTTCAGAATCGGAAGAAGTTGTCAAGACGCTATAGCGCAATGCTTCAATAATCTAGTGGAAAACCCACGCGGAGCAAGACATACTTGGGTTCTAGATGCTGACATATCAGGATTCTTTGACAACATTGCACATGAATCTATCCTGACCATGATTAGCACACACCCTGCTAGGGAAATAATCAAAGGATGGTTAAAAGCTGGATATGTCTATCAGGGAATTAAAACACCCACAGACAAAGGCACACCTCAAGGTGGAGCAATTTCGCCGCTTTTGGCAAACATAGGGCTTCACGGTCTGGAACAACTCATAAATTTTATTAAACTACCAAAAGATAAATGGGGGAACAGATTAAAGCTAGGTTTTGTCCGATACGCGGATGACTTTATCATCACATCTAGAGATAAAGAAAGCCTCGAAAATGCCTTAATCCAGATTAAACGATGGCTGTCAGAAAGAGGACTAGAAATCAGCGAAGAGAAAACTAGGATAGTTCACATAAAAGATGGATTTAATTTCTTGGGGTTCAATCTACGCCAATATAACGGCAAACTATTAATTAAACCCCAAAAAGAAAAAGTGCTGAAATTCTGTAAGGAATTAGGTAACACAATCTCTAAATGCGCCACCTGGACGCAACAAAATCTCATCAATGAACTAAAACCTATCCTTCGAGGATTCGCTAACTATTACAGAGGGGTGGTTAGTAAGGAAACATTTAGTTACATCAATCATAGATTAACTGTATACCTCTGGCGTTGGGCAAAACGTAGGCATCCCAACAAAGGAAAAAGATGGGTGAAAAACCGATACTTTCACCGAATAGAAGAGAATGAATGGACATTTGCTTGTCACGGAATTGATAGCAGAGGTAGGAATCAATTTTACTCCCTATGTAACATCAGTAAAACTCCTATAATCAGACACGTAAAAGTCACAGGAAATTACTCTCCCGATAATCCAAAATTAAAAGAATATTGGGAAACTCGCAATCAAAAACAAGGAAAGCTTTACTGGGCAAAAAATTCAAAATACGAACAAGTAGCCAAAAACCAACGCTTTATATGTCCGATATGCGGGGAATATCTATTCAACGGTGAAGAAATCGAAACCCACCACATAGTACCAGTAGCAAAAGGTGGACGAGACGACAGAGAAAACCTTCAGCACCTGCACTCAATGTGTCACAAGCTGGTACACAACACCAAGTTGAAGGCTTGAAGTATGGCTTGAGCCGTGTGATGCGATGAGTGTCACGCACGGTTCTTAGGGGGGAGAGGACTGGCAACAGTCCAATCCTACCCGACAAAAGACCGCAGGTATTGATGGCAAAAAATCCCTCTCATTTGAAGAACGCTTCAACCTGGAAGAACTACTGAGAATGAACAGTGGAAATTGGAAACATCAAGGATTACGGGAAATCCCCATCCCCAAAAAGGACGGGACTACCAGAATGCTTAAGATACCTACCATCGCGGATAGGTCTTGGCAATGCCTAGCAAAATACGCACTCGAACCAGCACACGAAGCCACTTTCCATGCCAGGAGCTATGGGTTCAGAACTGGGCGCTCTGCCCATGATGCACAACATTACATCTTTAATAACCTAAGCTCCCAAGCTCACGGAACAGAAAAACGAGTTATAGAACTCGATATTGAAAAATGCTTCGACAGGATTAATCACTCAGCAATAATGGATGAACTCATTGCCCCCAAAGGCTTAAAACTCGGTATCTTCCGATGCCTCAAGGCGGGAGTCAACCCAGAATTCCCCGAACAGGGTACACCTAAAGGGGGAGTAGTTAGCCCATTACTAGCCAACATCGCACTCAACGGGATTGAGAGCATCCACAGATACCACGCTCAATATAGAGAAGGTAGAAGGATTACACCTAAAACATCTGTAGAAAAAATTGCCGAGCCATCAGTCCGATATGCGGACGATATGGTTATAATACTCCGACCCGAAGATGATGCGAATGAGATACTTGAAAGAATCAGCGAGTTCCTCCGTAAACGCGGAATGAATGTAAGCCAAAAGAAGACCAAAGTTACCGCCGCGACAGATGGGTTTGATTTCCTCGGCTGGCACTTTAGAGTACAGAAAAACGGAAAACTCAGAAGCACCCCCTCAGTGGATAACTTCAAAGCATTTCGTAAGAAAGTAAAACACATCGTTAACAACTCGAATTATGGTGCTACCACAAAGGCTGAGAAATTAGCCCCGATAGTTAGAGGTTGGAGGAATTACCATAAGTTCTGCAAGATGGACGGGTCAAAGTTCTCACTTTGGTTCTTAAATCACAGAGCATACGCGGTATTTAACAAGGAAACCAAGCAAACACGCCACACCAGCAAGGAGTTAGTTAAAACCCACATTCCGCAGATATTAAAGAAAATTTAGGAATTAAAAATTCCCAGAAA
>NZ_JCACKM010000312.1:0-3499 GCF_059505385.1 Desmonostoc vinosum | reverse complement strand
GTTCTTTTATGGACTCTTCAGAAATCCCCGTGTCTTCAGACCGGGGAAGCTTAACTCTACTAAAAATTATTAATCTCTAAAATTTCACACCACTCCACCCATTGCTTAATACAGACAGTATGCTATAATTGTCTGCGGCGATTAGCGGTTACTATTAAAGACTAACGTCAACGCATTAGTAGTAATCGGGTTGTGGTTGAGTCATTGCAAAGTTTGATGCATCGTGCAGATAGCGACTTGCTTCTTCCTCTAGGCGATGAATTAGGAAAGGTTCAATGACGTTGCTGTGTCGGAGTGCGGCTAGATATCCATCCAAATACATTCGCATATCATCCATGCGATAACCGCGATTCCATAGTTCGACGAAGGCGTCAGTAATTCTTTGGTAATAGCGGATGGTTTGTGTGTCTTGGAGCATAACTGCTTGATTTATCTCTTGGGAATGAGAATTGTAAATGATTTACGCTGAAATGTGAAGTGCTAGTTTACTGTTGAAATTAACTTTCAAATAAATATCTTCACTTTGGGCAACACCCACGAGCAGCTACAAACTAATTCAATCCTATTCCACGAAAATCGGAATATGATTACTTGCTAAGCTATTCTTATGTTTCTTTCTATCAATGACTTGACAAGATTTGCGGATAATACCATAAACTTTCGCAATATGAAATCCGCACTCATGACAAGGCAAATAGATAGAACTGGTAATGGTCAGTCAGTGTGAGTTATATTTTTTGTAAATTATAACCTTTTATTAGCAATAAGTTAATCACAAGAAATTTCAATAAGTCTAACAAAAATTTAAGAATATCACTAATCGGCTTGTGGCAAGGCGCAAATTAAAGATATTACGACTCTTTTCCAAAGGAAATGTAAAGATTATAGCAATTGAAGTAACAAAGACTACAAAACCTTGAGCATGGGCTTGTTACTTTGAAAGTCATCGACGCTAAGGGGTCTTGCCACCGTGAGTTCGGTTTGTATTGAAATCGTTGAGGGGAATCCCCATCTGAGGTCGTTGCTGGGTTGGCACTTGCAACAACTGGAATACCGTGTGCATCAAGCCGCCAGTATTTATCAAGCAAGGGAAGTGTTTTTAAGCCATCAACCAACGCTAGTGATTCTAGATGCGGATCTGCCTGATGGTGATGGTATTGAGTTTTGTCGCTGGTTGAATCGTCAGCAGCAGCCCCTGATCTTGATGCTATCTGCCCGTAGCAATGAAGCTGATATTGTTGCAGGCTTAAAGGCTGGTGCAGATGACTACTTGAGTAAACCTTTTGGAATGCAGGAGTTTCTGGCACGTGTAGAGGCATTAATTCGCCGCAAGCGCACACCAACAGCACCAGCTTATTTGGATTATGGCACTTTGCAAATAGATTTAGTGCAGCGCCGTGTCCGCTTTCAGGGGGAGTTCATTGATTTAACGCCCCAGGAATTCAGCTTGCTCTACGTTTTGGCGCAAGCTGGAGGAGTACCTTTGAGTAGGTCGGAATTGCTGCGTCGTGCTTGGCCTGATGCCATCGATAACCCACGCACCATTGACACTCATGTTTTATCGCTGCGAAAAAAGGTTGAACTTGATCCCCGCCAACCTAGCTTGATTCAAACTATCCGTAACGTAGGATACAGATTTAACATGGAAATTTTGAATGCTAATATTCCCCAATCACAAACAAAGTTAACTAAAGAGAGATTTAGCAATCAGCGTTCAACACTTAGTAGTAGTCAGGTTTGAAGAGGGAATGAGGAATAATTATTGACTCTTGACCAATGAAAAATGACTTTTGACCAATCCAAAATTTTAAAATCCCAAATCATTTTGCTCTGCTGCTTGTATTAGGCTTTCTCGTAAGTTAACCCAATTTATTTCTGAGGCTATTTGATCTGCTAATAAATGACCTTGCTGTAAGTGTAATAACCGCGTGCAAAACATTTGTGCTAGTTCTAGCTGATGATTTACCATCAAAATTGTTGTTTGATGAGTTTGGCTCAGTTGAATTAAGACTTGCATCAGATGGGAAGCTGTACCAACATCTAAGGCAGAGGTCGGCTCATCTAATAGTAATATTTTAGGTTGGATGATTAATGCGCGAGCGATCGCTACAAGTTGTCGTTCTCCAGCAGAAAGTTGCATCTCTGTTCGCCCCAACCATTCACTGGGAATGTGTAGTTGTTCTACCCAGTGATTGACTCGTTGCTGAATCATCTGTTTAGACAAACCACGCAAAACCAGTGGATAAGCCAAGGTTTGCTCAACTGTCATCCCTAGAAGCTTTGATTGTTGCAACACAAGTGTTACATCTTGGCGTAACTGAATCGCGGGGATTTGGCGATACTCTTGATTGTCTAGATAAATTTTGCCGTTGGTGGGTTCGATTAGACGGTTAAGTAGACGTAATAACGAAGTTTTACCAGCACCAGCGGGGCCGACTATCGCCAGGCGCTCAGCCTGGCATATCTCCAAGGAAATATCTTGCAATATCGGGTATCCCTGTTGATTGCTGGAAAGGTTAGTTTTCAGCTTTGTAAACAGGTTAACTTGCTCTAAGCGTAGTGTGGCTTTTGTTGTGACACTATCCAAAGTTGGGGAATGGGGGATGGGTAATTCGTAATTCGTAATTCGTAATTCGTAATTCGTAATTCGTAATGAAGAATTAGGAATTGGGAATGGGGGAGAATGACAACTAAACAAATGACCATTATGTTAATTGTCTGATGGTTAACGCTGTGGCGATCGTCCAGCCATCCACTAATAGTAGCAGCAGAGTGAATCCTAGTAATATCAGGTACATCCATGGCTGTGCTAAAGGGCGAACGTCTGTGGTATCTATGCTCGTTTTTGCTTGCACGGTTTGTACTAGACGAGCAAATCCGGCTACACGCATTGGTAATAAATAAGCTTTCCCATCCTGGCTAAGGAAATAATAAACTATTCCTCCTTGACCTGTGGTGCGGGGTTTTAACTCTTTTACTTCTGACCAGGGTAAGAACCAGCCTTTACGAAAGAAGCTAGGAACCCACGCGGGATAAGTAACTTGAATTCCTTGGTCATCTACTATGACTCGTTCAGTCAATACCGCATACAGAGCTACAAAACCGATGCTAATTCCTATCCACAATAGTTCCGGTGGTATGGGTGCAGCTGTAACCTGCGATAAGAAAGGCAATGGAACTGTAAGTGCTACATACAGACTCAACAGGGTAATCCGAATCAAAGGAGACAGACGAAAAACTGAGGCTGGAGTGTTGGTTGAGTTTGCTGTCACGGCTCAATCACGATTATTGGCTCTGATTCCCAGTCTAGTACAAGACAGGGAACAGGGAACAGGATGACCAGCCTCCGTCTTGGCGGTTTCCGTCACGATAGCACAGCGTTAGCAAGTTTTTTGTGTCAGGAGAAGGGTGGATTTGTCCATTTATAGGTGGTTAGGGTCATTTGTCATTAGACCTCTTGCAAAAGTCGGATACTCGCCAGAAAATTTATTTTCTGGCT
>NZ_JCACKM010000311.1:0-3538 GCF_059505385.1 Desmonostoc vinosum | reverse complement strand
CGTAATTCGTAATTCGTAATTCGTAATTCGTAATTCGTAATTCGTAATTCGTAATTCGTAATTCGTAATTCGTAATTCGTAATTCGTAGTTGGGAATTGTCATTAGTTATTCTCCGCGTCCCCGCGTCCCCGCGTCCCCGCGTCTTTCTCACTCCCCACTCCCCACTCCCTACTCCCTACTCCCCATATCAACGGAATGCAGTTTTGCTACCATTTCGGTACGTGCGGAAACTCCTAATTTGCGGAACATCCTCTTTAAAGCTTGCTTGACGGAATTTTGAGTAATCCAAAGTTTGGTGGCGATTTCGGCATTTGTTAACCCCTGCGCTACGAGTTCAGCAATTTGTAACTCGCGTGGTGTCAGGGGATTTTCTGTAAAGGTTTTGGGCTTTGCTCGTAGGGTGGCAAGTTTTGCTGATAAGTGAATGCACAAAGCACTTAAGTCTGCTAAATCGTTGCCGTTAAAGGGAGGTGTACCGCGATCGCGGGCTAAGTTTAATGTTCCCACCAAACGACCGTCGCAGACAATTGGGCCGCTCATCACATGTTCGTGATCGTGGCGCGAACAAAAGTGTTTCCAATCGTCAGGGGATAATAGTAATTGCTCATGAGCGGGAGCATGACGCTCAACTACATAGCGCCCAACAGGATTACCACCCTCTAAGCATACCGCTGGGATGTCTTGTACATCGTCGATTTCTGGTGTTAAGTGATCGTCTAGGAGATAAATACCCCAATTTTGCACGCCAAAATGCTCGCCAATTTTATCCACTAGAGCTTGTCGTAATTCTTGCTCACTGCGGACATTGGCGATCGCTTCAAATACGGCATGTAGAGAATTAGCCATAAGTGTACCCAGTTGGGGTCTATGCACGGCTCAACAATTACCTCTATGCTAATACCAACGAATCTAAAACGCTAATTACAGTAGCGATAGGAGAAGCACATGACAGTTGCACAACTCTCTGCTCAGGAACTTTTCCGGGCTGCTTATGAAAACCGCTATACTTGGGACAAGAATTTTTCCGGTTACACCGCAGATATTACCTATAAATATGACGATCAGGTGTTTACAGGCAAAGTTCGCATCAACCCCAACCTCAAAGCAGATGTGTTGGATGTAAATGACGAACAAGCTAAACAAGCGATTCACAATCAAGCCTGGGAAATCGCTATTCACCGTGTCCGTCGCACCTTTGAAGAAACCCACAGCGCTAATACCTTTAGCTATGGTGAAACTGACACAGATGGTGCTGTTGCCATTATTCTCGGTGGCAAGGGTGAAGGCGATCGCTACAAAATCCGCAATAATGAAGTGAGCCTCGTTCACCGTCATATTCACGGCGTTGTAGTCACAATCAACACTTTCAGCAGCCACGATACAGGCGAAGGTTATTTATCTCACCGCTATGACTCTGTTTATCATGACCCGAAAACAGGCGAACAAAAAGGTGGTAAAAGCGAATTTACTGATGAGTATCAAAAGGTCGGTAACTACTTCATCTTAAATCGTCGGGAAATTCGCACCGAAGTAGAAGGAAAACTTTCGATTCAGGAATTTGTGTTCTCGAACATTGAATTGTTAGAACCTGTGGCTGCTTAATCAGTTATCAGTTGACAATATAGGCGATTGCTTAATTAAGCGATCGCTTTTACTTTAACTAGTTCCGTGGGTTTAAGTCCCCCAGTTCTATAACCGACAAGTTTTGTGTTGGGGTCTTACAAAGTTCAGATCGGAGGAAACCTCCGCTCTGACTTTGCGCTATATCCCCATTACAAAACTTAATTACGAATTACGAATTACGAATTACGAATTATTTAATATGGAAAATCAGCTAATTTTTATTCTGAAACTGCTTGTGTTATCAGCGTTGCTATCTCTGTTAATTAAGTACATACTTCCGAGTTTAGCGATCGCAGGAACGGCAACTAATGCATTAATTATAGTTTTGTTACCAAGTGTAATGATGGCGATCGCTCTGTTGTGGCGATTTCAGGTACAAAAACAGAATTAACCACTAAGAATGTAGGCATCAGCAATAAAATCAGCTAACCTAGCTGCATTGGAAGGAAATTGCATCTTGCCTACGCTTGGGAGTTAGCTTGTGAACCTTGGTCAATGGATTGGCTTAATTGCTATAGTTCTATCTTTATATATATTGTGGCAAATTCGAGAAGTGCTATTGCTGATGTTTGCCGCAGTTGTGTTGGCTGTGACTTTAAATCGGCTAGCGAAACGCTTCCAACGCTCAGGAGTGAAGCGTGGAATTGCTGTTTTGCTATCTGTAGCAATCTTTTTTGCATGTGTTATTGGTTTTTTCTTGTTGATTGTGCCACCTTTCGCACAGCAGTTTAATGAATTAACCTATCGTGTTCCTCAAGGATTTGAGCGCTTTAATAGTTGGTTTAATGAACTAAGAACCCGCATTCCTGCTCAATTAGTTCCGTATGTCCCGGATATCAACAGCCTCATTCAACAAGCACAGCCATTTGTTAATCGAGTACTAGGTAGTTCGTTTGCCTTTGTCTCTGGTTCTTTAGAAGTTTTTATCAAGGTTTTGCTGGTGCTAGTTTTAACAGGGATGTTCTTAGCCGATCCCTTAGCTTACCGCAAAGTATTTGTCCGGTTATTTCCCTCGTTTTATCGGCGACGAGTAGAAGGAATTTTAAATCAATGCGAAGTCTCATTAGAGGGATGGATCACAGGTGCTTTCATTGCCATGGGTGTAGTAGGATTGATGAGCGTTGTCGGCTTATCAATTTTGGGTGTAAAAGCAGCTCTAGCTTTAGGAGTTCTAGCAGGATTTTTAAACTTAATTCCTAACTTGGGGCCGACAATGAGTGTGATCCCAGCAATGGCGATCGCATTGTTAGATAATCCTTGGAAAGTCGTCGCTGTCTTGATTCTCTACTTTATTATTCAACAGACAGAGAGTAACTTCATCACACCCATTGTCATGGCACATCAAGTCTCTTTATTACCAGCAGTGACATTAATTTCCCAGTTATTTTTCGTCACTTTCTTTGGCTTTTTAGGACTATTTCTAGCTCTACCCCTGACAGTTGTCGCTAAAATTTGGGTGCAAGAAGTCCTAATTCAAGATGTTTTAGATAAATGGGGACACAATCATACACAAGAAGCTGAGTTGATCATAGTTTCTGAATCTTCCCCAATCGATGAATATGTCACAGTTAAAGACAAAAGGGAAGTAGATTCAGCGGATGAGGAGTGAGGGGATGGGGAGACGCGGGGATGGGGAGACGTAGGGGAAAATTTGAGAACGAAAAAGTTTATTTTTCGGATTGAATGTGACAAATTTAGTACTTGCGAGAAAAGATTAAAGGAAATGAGGGAAATAGGGTAAAGTTTGAGCCTTTGAGCCTGAACGTTGCGCCTTTAAGCCTGAACTTAAACTCAAAATTTCAATTTCTAACTTTCTTTACCCCATTCCCCATACTTCGACTTCGCTCAGTACAAGTTCCCAATCCCCAATCCCCAATCCCCAATCCCCAATCCCCAATCCCCAATCCCCAATCC
>NZ_JCACKM010000310.1:0-3546 GCF_059505385.1 Desmonostoc vinosum | reverse complement strand
CTGACGCTCGTACCTCGCTACCGCTTCGCTAACGCTAACGTAATTCGTAATTATTTATTCTTCCTCTGTTCCCACTGCCCCTGCCTCTAGTCTCTTTCTCTACCTGTCAACTTGTGGAAGTATCCTGATAGATAGAGGCTCACAGCATTTATCCATATCTTTTTTTAGTGAATCTTTACGAAAAAACTGTGTTGGCTGTTACAATCTTGTTAAGAAAAGTTGCCCCGCGCATCTTGGGAACGCGCGATCGGGTTTTAACTCTATTGAGAAGACAACGCGTAAAAACATTTTTTAAACCAGCTGTGGGAGGCTGGTTTTTTTTAAATTAGATTTATTGAGAATAATTTTTAATATTTTACAAAAATAAAAGGGATTGAGCTGTCATTTGTCCTTTGAACTGGGGACTGGGAAAGGGGACGTGGGGACACGGGGACGCGGGGACGCGGAGAAAATTACTCCCTACTCCCCACTCCCTACTCCCTGAAAAATTGCATAGAATGATTGCAATTATAAATATTTGTATAAAAACATACGTATAGTTTAAGAAAAGCTTATCTAGTAAAATGTTGGCAAACTTAAGAAGAGTTTTTACACAGCCTGCTATTTTATCAAGTGCGATCGCTACAGTTTTGCTATTGGGTATTCAGAAACTAGGGGTTTTAGAACCGCTAGAACTGAAAGTTTATGACCAGATGATGCAAATACGTACTAAAGCAGACCCAGATCAGCGTTTGCTAATTGTTGCATTAACTGAACAAGATATCAAAAAATGGAATTGGCCCCTATCTGGCGAAGTTCTAGAACGACTGTTAGGCAAACTTGAAGAATACGAACCACGAGCCATTGGTTTAGATATTTTTCGTGACATCCCAGTACAACCAGGACATGAGAAGCTATTAAAACGTATAGAACAGAGCGATATTATTATTCCTGTCTGCAAACATGCTGAACCCCCAAATCCAGGGATACCCGCCCCAGAAGGAGTAGCAACAGAGCAAATAGGATTTAGTGATGTCGTAGAAGACACCGACGGCACAATTCGCCGCAACTTATTATTAGCTAGTTCAGATGAAACTGATCCCTGTCAAAGTACGTTTTCCTTTAGCCTGCAACTAGCACTCAAATATATGGAAGTAGGAGGTATCCAACCTCAATTCACAGCCAAAAAAGAACTACAATTGCGCGATGTTGTATTTAAACCACTGCAAAATAACTCCGGCGCTTATCAAAAAGCGGATACCAGCGGCTACCAAATTCTCCTTGACTACCGTGCTGCGCGTCAGATTGCTCAAAAAGTCAGCATTACAGAAGTCCTTGCAAATCAGGTTAAACCAGATTTATTCAAAGACCGCATCATTTTGATTGGTTCAACCGCAGATAGCTTAAAAGATATTTTTAACACCCCATTTGCCAGCGGTAAATCAGATAATTCCGGCAAGATGGCAGGGATTGAAATTCATGCTCAAAGCGTTAGTCAGATTCTGAACGTTGTCCTAAATAAAAAGCCTCTATTTTGGTTTTTGCCTGAGTGGGGTGAAGTGATTTGGATATGGGGATGGAGTTTAATCGGCGGGTTATTGGTGTGGCGAATTCACCATCCAGTAGGCTTGGGATTGGCTGGAGTAACAGCTTTAGCAGTATTATTTGGAGGTAATTATCTCATTTTTACGCAAGCTGGATGGTTGCCAGTTATCCCCCCAGTATTGGGTCTAGCACTCACCGCCGGTAGCGCCCTTGCATACACAGCATATCAAAGCCAACAAGAGCAAAAAGAAATCACACAAAGAGTTCAAGAACAAAAAGAATTAATTGGTGAATTGCAAGCTTATTTAAGGCAATATAGTACCGCCTCAACTGATGCCACATTAGTATTTGATAGTCCGATTGGTAGTAGAGAAATTCCCAGCGACACGATATTAAATAGCCGTTATAGAATTACTGAAGCCTTGGGTGCTGGTGGATTTAGCAATACTTACTTAGCTGAAGATATTCAACGTCCAGGAAATCCTATATGTGTGGTTAAACAATTAAGACCTCCCCGCCAAGATCCAGAATATTTAAATGTTCTCAGACGTTTATTTAACACCGAAGCAGCAATTTTAGAAACTTTAGGTAAGCACCCACAAATTCCCCAACTACTAGCTTTCTTTGAAGAAAACCAACAATTTTCTATGGTGCAAGAATTTATTCCTGGACACCCTCTATCTAAAGAGCTAACTCCTGGTATGCGCTACAAACAAGCTGAAGTCATAGATATGCTCAAGGAAGTTTTACAGGTGCTGACATTTGTTCACAGTTATGGTGTAATCCATCGTGATATTAAACCTAGTAATTTGATTAGGCGGGAAACAGACCGACACATTGTTTTAATTGATTTTGGTGCTGTGAAGCAAATTCAACCTCTACAGCAAGAACAACAAACGATCGCAATTGGCACTCCTAATTATGCGCCGGCTGAACAAATGAGTGGATTGCCAAAATTAAACAGCGATATTTATGCTTTGGGAATCATGGGAATACAAGCTTTAACTGGAGTAGATCCTAGAGAATTTCGCAGAGACGCAAATACAGCTCAAGTGATTATTCAAACTGGCGTGGAGCAACAGATTTGGCATTATTGGCGCGATTTAACTGAAGCTACAGACCAATTAGTTTTTATCTTAGATAAAATGGCGCATATTGACTTTAATCAGCGATATCAATCGGCTATAGAAGTTCTGAAAAACTTAGAAAGTCTTTAGAAAGTATTAGATTCCCGACACCTTTGGAAAATTGGGAATCTAATACCAATTTCAAACAACTGTTTCTAAATAAATCAGGTTAGACAATTGCTAACTCACTTAAATTGCCTTTGTAGCCAGTAATCTCAATTACCGCATCAGTTAAAGCAGAAAATCCGTTAATACTATCATTGAATGCTAAAAAAGTCCGCTCACCAGCACTAGTACTCACACGAAAGGTTGCTACCTGATCAGCAGAAAAACTAGTAGTATCTAATAAACTTTGGATATTTAATTCAGTTAGTATGCTAATAATGCCTAGTCCAGAAATACTTGTATTATTTACAGCACTCAACCCGTCAATTTTATCTTTACCAATATTTAAGTCTTTAATGACATCAAAATTGGATAGTAATGAATCGTTTAGGGCATAAAAAGTAAATCGATCACGACCATTGCCACCAGTTAAAATATCTACACCATCGCCCCCGATAAGAATATCATTGCCATCACCACCGAAGAGTTGGTCATTCCCCTCAAATCCTGAGAGTTCATCATTACCTTTGCCACCGAAGAGTTGGTCATTGCCTTCAAACCCCGACAGTTCATCATCGCCACTACCACCATTAATTTGGTCATCACCAGCTAATCCCAACAATTCATCATTCCCGTCACTACCATTGATTTGGTCATTGCCAACATCACCAATTAACTCATCGTTGTTGTCACCACCATTGAGAATCAAACCCTCTACTAGCTCATCATTGACAGCTGACGGGGCGACAAAATAGGCTAAAAAGCTTATGAGATAAAGAATGGAGCAATT
>NZ_JCACKM010000309.1:0-3587 GCF_059505385.1 Desmonostoc vinosum | reverse complement strand
TACACTGAGAGAGTTTTTTTACAAACTACCTGACTTTTCAAACAGCCTCTAAGACAAAACTCGATACATCCAAAATACTTTTAGGTAACGCCAAATTAATTGTATCTAAAATACTTTTAGGCGATGCCAAACTAGCTGTACCCAGAACACTTTTAGGTAACGCCAAATTAATTGTATCCAAAATACTTCTAGTCCATACGAAACTCGATACATCCAAAACACTTTTAGCTAATCCCAAACTCGATGCATCAAAAATACTTTTAGGTTGAGCTTTCTTAGGATCTCGGGGATGACGGCGGAAAGTTCTCAGTTTAACAAGGCCTGCCAGATGTTTGAGAGTTTGCGATAATTCTGTGAAGGTCATGTTCTGAAAAACACACCACTCATTAGGGGGAATGGCAATCATCATCCCTCTGTAAGTACCTTTAATTTCGTCGGCTAAATAGTAGCTGGAAATTTCAGCTTCTATCTTCTCGGTTCCATGAAAACTTCTCAGGGCTGCCTGAACGGTAGACACGGGTTCGGGAGTTCGCAATCGACGCAAAGCGCCAAGACTGCGACTCCCTCACCATCTTCACAAGGAAATACATCTACTGCCAGCATTAAACTTGGGTCAAGTACGACCAATGATTGCCCTGGTAACGGGGCGCTACTAATTTCACGTAATGGTTTTAAGCGGTGTTCGGTCGCTGCGTGCGCATTACCATCAATAATTTTTACTCGATATCCTGGTAGCAAATCCGGCATTGTTGCATTGAGGTGTCGAATCGTCGCTTCCATTTGACCCGCAACTTCTCTGACTAGCTCCCCACTGGTACTCGGTTCAATACCATTGATTTTATTGTAGACCGAGGTAACTGAAACACCTATTTTTTCCACTGATGCTTGGTGTGCTGCGTGTACTGATGGATGAACTCCGCAGACCACAAGGCTCATCAAATTAACTACTGTGGAGAATAATAGCTCACGAGTGTACTGGGTTTTGGCACTACGTTCAAATAGTTCATCTATGATTTGGGGAGATAGTGCTTTCTCTAAAAGCCCACGAACCATCACCGATACTGGACTTTCTGTGACAAAACGCTCAAATACCTGCCCTAGCAACATTTTTTTCTCCACCCAACAGATTTGCACCTCTTTTTACCAAACTACAAATCAGCCCATCACACAACACCTTGAAAGGGCTATTACGCACTGTACAAAATAACTATCTTGTGTATCAACGTAAATACGTTGTTTCAGGCTTTTGTCAATCACCCTTGATTGGGTGCGATCGCTAAAATTTCATTGAAAAATCTAGCTATAAGCCTTGAAAACTATACCTGTTATTTTGACTTTTCTGTCAATGCGTAAGTCCTAAAATAAACGAATATCGTATAGTTCAGCACTACGCAACCAGCGATGAAACTCATACATCAACTTGCTTTCCGCCTTCACCAGTTCCGCGTGCCAGTCTATAGGGATAGTTGCAATCCCGCCACCAATTGTCCTTCCCCGCATTTGTTCGGACTGATAAAAGTTGAGATATGCCTGTTGCCACTCTTGATATAGCTGCGTTAAGATGTCGGGATAATTAACCTGTACAGTCAATCTTTGCCCTTCTCCCCAAGATAAATCAAATAGACAGATTTGTTCAATTTTTTGAACTGTTAGATTAAAAATATGAGCAGAAAATTTCATAATTAATCAACTGATGATAACTCAATAGCGATTCTTCTTAACTGAATCGTATTGGACTCTAACAGATGTTTCTGTCTTTATTTATATCCAACCTTTTTGAGGTAGACTTCAAATTCAGAACGCGCACGAAAGAAACAGACATCAAATTCAAAAAAGAAATTAGCCTGTCCCAAAATCAAAGGTATATCGGTTGCTTGTGTCCAAGCAAATGCTAAGTTGACTATTGGGAATGAACTGACTTGAGCATCAACAATGACTGCGCGAGCTTCAAATCGAGCCAAATTCCCCGCCAATAGAACCGACAGCGTCTCATTTTCCCAGCTTAAGCCCAGTTGTAACCCCAACTCGTATGGCAAAACATTAACGCTTGCGCCTGTATCTAATAAGCCTTCAGCGTTCAGGAATTGACCATTAAGACTAAGCGTTAAAGGCAGATACGCCATCCGATCAACCATGCCAAGAGTGCTGTCAATAATTTTGTAGAGGAATTTTTGAGCGTCAACCATTCTTTTCTTGCTGTTTTGTCGCCAGAAGATTCATTAAAACATTGGCAGCCTCAGAGCAATTGTAGGGCGACCAAACAGGATACTCTTGGTTCACAACAAAGAAATTTGTATCTTCTTCTTTGACAAGTTCTGTTGCAAGAAACTGCATCAGTCGAAGCTTGTCAATTTTTGGAAGCCCTCGGATTTGTGACATAAGTTCAGCCAATGGCATTTGGAAATCTCCTCGTCTGAGGTTCGGTGAAACGATTGGGTATGCTAGCTTGTTGCAAGCGGTGGCGATTACTAACACTCATTTAGTCTACCAATTGCCTAATAATGGGTTGGCTGAGAAACTTCCAATTCCTGTGTCAGCAATTTTTACCTGGAGCGATAAAGTCGCCCTACTTTGAAGATAATTACTATCATATCAAGCGATCGCTCCCGCATATTTAAGCAGCACACTCAATTTAGTTGATGGAATAGCGGCGATCGCTCTTGGTAAATTTGACAGGTATCAAAAATTAGAGTGATGTCTAACTACCAAGCCGCAACACATATACGTATTGTGAACTAATATCGTGTCCGGTTAAAGACTTATCATTAAGACTGCAAGGGGGCACGGCTCAACTTTTCACCATTCATTTGTGGCAGATGCGCTTGTTTCCACGTAGACTCAAATACCTGACAGAAGTCGTCAAGATTACAAAAAACCTGTGTGATGTCCATCCGAGATTTGAAAAGAAGGCAGGAGGCAGAAGGCAGAAGGCAGAAGGAAAGAATTTGGTGGGGATTCAGACCCCCTAACCTGCTACCACAGTCAATTTATCCCGTCGAACTCACGTCGATTTAACTTTTTTGCGCTGCTCTCTTCCGATATTTAGATAATGCTCAGATTATTCAAATTGCCTCTAAATCCGGTTATCTCAATAATGCTGTCTGTGCTTGCAGAAAACCCAGCCGTACCATCATTAAGTGCTAGAAAGGTGCGATCTAACAGTCCATCGCGAAATCTAAAAGTGGAAGCACCATTGACATTAACCAGGGTGGGTCTGATGACGGTATCGTTGCCGTTGCCTGTGGTAATATTTTCCATAATTTCAATGCGCTTTTAGTGTACGTTAAAGGCGATCGCTGTACTAGTCAAAAATTGGAGTTAAGAGCAAAACTGGGTAACAAATAAGGCTAGACCTTAGACTGCTACCAATTTTGTGTCTCGCAAACTTCAAACACACTCTATAGGAAAAATAAGAGCCATCTTTGAACTCACGTTAACATCATTGGTGCTGGTCAAGGAGAATCTATAGTAATCAACTGGATTTGTATTCCCTCTGACGGGGCGACAAAAAAGCTAGGATACTGATAAAATCAGCTCCATAGCCCTGAGACCCCGTTGATAATACTTACATTTATTGCGACTTAATC
>NZ_JCACKM010000308.1:0-3622 GCF_059505385.1 Desmonostoc vinosum | reverse complement strand
AAGCGAAGCTATGCCGCAGGCTTTACGCTACGCTATCGCTGCGAAGCGCGTAATTAAGTTTTGTAATGGGGATTTAGTGCAAAGTCACCAGGGGGTTTCGTCCGATTTGAACTTTGAACGAAATTTTCTCATACCTGGGAAGTAAACGACGGTTACTCCATTAGAAAGAAGTAATTAGCTGTCCGACTTTCTAGAGTAAATCAGACGAAGATTTTAGTGAAATTCATATCCATAGCAATGTGTGCAGAAATTATCAGCTCACTGCTGTGGCTGTCATGGGAACTGGGAACTGGGGACTAGGGACTAGGGACTGAGTAATTATCTTTCTCCCTCATCTCCCTCATCTCCCTCACCTCCCTCATCTCCCTCACTCCCCTTAACCAAAAGAAAAATACCTATGACCACACAGCAGCCACAACACCAATGGACTGAGTTGGCACAACAGCTACGCATAGATAGTATACGTGCTACAACCGTTGCCGGTTCGGGTCATCCCACTTCATCGATGTCCCCTGCTGATTTAATGGCGATTTTAATGTGCAAGTATCTCCGCTATGATTTTGACAATCCCGATAATCCCAATAACGATCGCTTCATTCTCTCTAAAGGACATGCTGCACCGTTGCTCTATGCTATGTATAAGGCTGCGGGCGTCATTACTGATGAGGAATTGCTGTCATTACGACATTTGGGGAGTCGGTTAGAAGGTCATCCAACGCCAATTTTACCTTGGGTTGATGTGGCAACTGGCTCATTAGGACAAGGATTACCTATTGGTGTAGGGGTAGCTTTAGCAGGTAAATATTTAGATCAACTTCCCTATAATGTGTGGGTGCTGTTGGGTGACAGCGAAACAGCAGAAGGTTCGATTTGGGAAGCTTTTGATCATGCTGGACACTATACTTTAGACAATTTGATCGCTATTATTGATGTCAATCGACTGGGGCAGCGGGGTCAAACTGAATTAGGCTGGAATACACATGCTTATGCGGCTCGTGCTAGAGCTTTTGGTTGGCAAGCGATAGAGATTGATGGTCATGACTTGATAGAAATCGATCAAGCCTACAGTGCGGCTTTGAGTATCAACGATCGCCCCACAGTAATTATTGCACGAACAAAAAAGGGTAAAGGTGTAGCTTCTTTGGAAGATTTGGGTGGTTGGCATGGCAAAGCTTTAAAACCGGATGACGAGAAAAAAGCAATTGCCGAGTTAGGAGGTGAACGCCACATTACCATCCAAATTAGTAAACCTGAAGAACAAGAACAACCTGCTGCTACAGGCAAAGCTAAATCGCTGCAACTCCCCACCTATGAGAAGGGTGCAAAGGTGGCAACGCGTCGGGCTTATGGTGACGCCCTCAAAGCCTTGGGAGCCGCTCAACCTCATGTAGTCTGTCTTGATGCTGAAGTCAATAATTCTACTTATGCTGAAGATTTTGCAGAGGCTTATCCTGAGCGCTATTTTGAAATGTACATTGCTGAACAACAAATGGTAGCAGCAGCGGTAGGGTTACAGGTGCGACAATACAAACCCTTTGCATCTACCTTTGCTGCCTTTTTGAGTAGAGCTTATGACTTTGTGCGGATGGCTGCGATCTCTCGTGCCAACATTAAACTAGTTGGTTCACATGCAGGGGTGTCAATTGGTCAGGATGGCCCTTCACAAATGGGGTTGGAAGATATAGCAGCCTTTCGGGCGGTGTGGAATAGTACTGTACTTTATCCCAGCGATGCCAATCAGACTGCTAAACTAGTAGCTCAAATGAGCGATCGCGATGGTGTTGTTTACCTACGTACCACAAGGGAAAGTACGCCCGTAATTTATGGCTCAAATGAAGGATTTATCATCGGTGGTAGTAAGATAGTCCGTAGTTCCCAGAAAGACCAAGCCACTGTGATTGCTGCGGGAATCACTCTGCACGAAGCGATTAAAGCAGGCGATCGCTTGAAAAATGAAGGTATCATAGTACGTATCATCGATGCCTATTCGGTTAAACCTATTGATGTGCAAACACTGCATCAATCTGCACGCGATACCAAAGGTAACTTAGTAGTCGTCGAAGACCATTGGATGGAAGGCGGACTAGGTGCAGCCGTGCAAGATGCTTTTGTTGGTACTAGCAACACCCCTATTTATGATGGCCCCCAACTGCGGCTGATTAAGCTTGCAGTACACAATTTACCAGGCTCCGGTACACCAGAAGAACTTCTTCATGCCGCCCAAATCGACGCCGACGCCATTGTTGAAGCCGTGAAATCGCAAGTCAGACAACCCATAGGTGCGTCGGCTTAATGAAAGAGGGTAGAATGTAGCTTGAAAATATATAGAAAAATTAAAACTCTCGACAAATCAGAGCTTTTTGCAGTCACCATAGTTAACCTACAAATAATTAACCTCAATTAAAGGCGCTGCATAAATGACAATGACTTTAATTCAGGGCAACTTTAAAATTATTAAAGCTGCACCTGATGGTGACTCAATTCGTTTCTATCCCAATAATCCTGAACTGTGGGAGAAGTTACCAACAAGAGTTAGACCTAACCGTGCAGGAGGCGCACAATTACGTTTAGATAGCATTGATAGTTTAGAAACTCACTTCCAAGCTAAGGGTGGTAGTGTAGGGATGCAACATCAACCACTAGAATTTGCTCATGGTGCTGCTAGTGAGTTACTCAAGTTTTTTGGCTTTAAAAAAGTTACCCGTAACGACAATGAAATAGTCACTGCCGCTGAACCGGAAGAAGTACCTGGTTTTATTCTCACGAGATTCGCAGATGCCTACGGTAGAAGTATTGCTTTCGCTTTTAAAGGCAATTCTGAGCAAGAGGATGGTAGCGATATCTATTTTGATAAATCGTTACTTAAAAAAAGTGCCAACTATCATATTTTGAATAAAGGGTTAGCCTATCCTACTTTTTATTCCAAGTTATATCCCGATATTCGCAAAGAGTTAATCAATGTAACTGAGAAAGTTCGCAAGGAAAAGAAAGGTTTATGGGCATCAGATAAAACTAACAAAGGTTTTGTTTTAGAAGAGTTAGAAACTATTACTGAAAACATCGTTATTCTACCCAAATTATTTCGTCGCCTTCTTGGTTATTTGGCAATTAATGATGGTAGTGTGGAGCTAGGCGGATTTTTAAAATATCTCAAATCTCTCGACGATCGCATCATAATTTTGCCGCAAGGACATGTAACTGGATTTTACTTTGTAGTTGAAGTTGATGGTCAGAATCTCAAGTTAACTACTCAACCTGAAGATTTAGTATTCATCGAAAAATAGGGAATAGGGTGCAGGGACAAAGAATTACAGTTAAAATTCCTCGCCCACAAGGGTACGAGGAATTTGGTAATTGGTAATGGGTAATTGGCCAATTACCCATTACCAATTACCTGCACTTCTAGGGGCGGCTTTTCTCCCCACCCACGAGGGGATGGGGAACTTAGATCTTGCACCTGCCCAATCTCCCGCCAGAGAATAAATTCTCGCTCTTATTAGGTCAAGTCCACTTAAGTGGACTAAAATCTATGCTTTTCGTGAGATTTAGTCCTCTTGAGAGGACTTTTGCTAAGCTGTTCCACATATAACTTGCATAATTAGGGCGGGCAAGATGCCCACCC
>NZ_JCACKM010000307.1:0-3673 GCF_059505385.1 Desmonostoc vinosum | reverse complement strand
TGTTTATCACCTCCGCTAACATTATAAATCGTATTCACGCTTTATAAACATGACGGACAAAGAAATTTGTCCTGCTCGCTTGTATCCCCCACTTAAAAGACGTATGAAGCACAAAACCTATTGGTTTCGTGCTTCATACTTGGGGGCTTTACGCTTCACGACTCGTAAATCTGAGATTCAACAATTGTCGCCAGTCTAAAGTTCAATTTTCAATGGGAATGGGGAATGGGGAATTGGGAATGGGAAATTGTCCTTTGTCATTGATTATTCTCCGCGTCACCCTTCGGGTGACGCTCGCAAGCTCGCTAACGCTGCGCTAACGCAGTCGCCTGCGGAGGGAAACCCTCCTTTACTCGCTGTCTCCCCGCGTCTCCTCACCCCCTAGTCACTGAGCGAAGTAGAAGTGCATCCCCCTACACACGGAAGCACCACCTGTACAATTGTTTTTTCGTGTGGCTGACTTTGAATTGTGAGTTTACCACTATGCAATTCAGCTAAGCGCTTGGCAATAATTAACCCTAAACCTGAGCCTTGTTGTTCGTAGAATTTGCGATCAAATTGTTGATAAGCTCCTAATTCGGTAATTTGTTCTGCTGTCATGCCTCGACCGTGGTCAATAAAGGAGAGAGTAAAGTTATTATCAATAGATTGACTTGTAACTTGAATTATTGAACCAATCTGAGAAAATTTGAGAGCATTATCAACTAATTCCTCAATAATTTTATAAATTTCAGTAGGAGAAATTTGAATATTACATGGATGTAAATCCATTTTTAAATCTGCTTCTCGCCTTCTTTTTTTGGCTTCCCTAGTTATCAAATTAATTATTTCTGATGTTGGAAAAGCAGTTTGTTGAGTTTGTAAAATTTTTATCTGCTGCGGATCGGTTGCAATAATTTCAATCTCTGCATATAGTAAAAAGTTTTTAATTAACCTAAATAAACGTTCACCAGAATTATAAATATCTTTTGCCATATCACGCACTGTTTGTGAATCAAGATTCTCACTTTCTTCCATTAACAGTTGTGAAAGTCCTAAAATCCCATTTAGAGGTGTTCGCATTTCGTGGGGAAGTGACAGAGTAATACTGTTACGCAAATTATCTAACTTTTTTTGAGACTGCTGATGAATCGCTATTTGTTTTTCTAATCTACAGGCGATCGCAGCTAATAATTCTGCTCTATCATAAGGTTTACTAATATAATCATCTGCGCCTAGTTCCATACCTTGGCGAAAGTCAATTTTGTCAGATTTAGCAGTCAAAAATATTAGAGGAATTGTAGCAGTCTTAGGATTTTGCCGTAAGGCTTTTAATACTTCATGCCCATCTAATTCTGGCATCATAACGTCACAAATAATTAAGTCAGGAATTTCTGTTTGAGCTAACTGCAAACCCAGACGGCCATTAGCCGCAAAAACAGCATTAAATCCTTCGGCATCTAACAAATCTAAAATATTTTGACATACGTTTACATCATCTTCAATTACTAATATTTTTGGCATAATTTACCTCACATTGTATTGAATTATTCAATGGCAAAATCACGGTAAATTTTGTACCCAATCCTAGCTTACTAGCGACAAATATTTTACCTTTATGTACATTCACACATTTTTTGACAATTGCCAATCCCAACCCAGTTCCTAAAATGTTGCCAACATTTCTAGCACGATAAAAAGATTCAAATAGATGCGGTAAATCATCTTCAGGAATGCCAATTCCTTCGTCTTGAATTTCAAATATAGCTTGTTCATTCTGGGCAACAAGAGTAAACTTAACGGTGCTGCCAGTAGAAGAATATTTGATTGCATTCAAGAGTAAGTTACTAAGTATATGTCCCAGCAATTTTTCATCCATACAGCACTGTATAGAATCACTTTGACTTGTAAAACAAATCACATGCTGGTTGAGTCGATTTAGTTGTACTTCTTCCACCAATTGATGGCAGTATTCCACTAAGTTGAGAGATACTGGTCTGTACTTTAATTTTCCTGCTTCCACCTTCCCAATCACCAAAATATCATTCAACATCTCAGTCATCCGCTTAACAGCAGTTTGAATACGATGTAGGTGAGTGAGTTGTTTTTCCTCTGTCCATTTATGGCGGTAATGTTCTAGCAATTCGCACGAAGATAAGATGATACTCAACGGTGTGCGGAATTCATGGGAAGTCATAGAAACAAAGCGGGATTTGAGTTCGCTGAGTTCTTTTTCTTTTTCTAGCGCTATTCTCAGTTCTTGTTCTAATTGTTTGCGAACTGTGATGTCTGCTTGAATACCGATATAGTGAGTCAGGTAGCCGTGTTTATCATAGACTGGGGAAATATTTAACTCATTCCAACACAAACTACCATCTTTGTGGTTATTGCATAAAACTACGGTGCAGTCTTTGCCTTCTTGCATGGCTTTCCTGAGTTCTTGTAACCCTGACTGATTAATATCAGTGTTTTGCAGTAAACGAAAGTTTTGTCCGATGACTTCTGCTGCACAGTAACCGCTCATCCGCTCAAAAGCTGGATTAACATAGATGATTGGGCTAGCTGGCATGGTAACATCTGCAATAATAATGCCATTACTACTGGCAGCGATCGCGCGATCGCGTAATCTTAAACCTTCCTCTGCCTGCTTTCGCTGAGTAATATCCGTATAAATACTGATAATACCCATTATTTTATCATTAGTATCTTTAATTGCATCTACGCGCAAGTCTATTTGCACACTTTGACCATTGCTAGTTTGCATCGTTATCTCACCCCGCCAAGACTCACCCTTTTGAATATTTAAAAGTATTTTTTTATACTCAAAATATTTTTGAAAAATGACTGCTATTCCTCCAGCAGACTGCAACTGTTCTAAAGTGTAATCAAACAGTTCGATAAATGCGGGATTAACATAAATACTTTCACCTGCGATATCAGCCATAGCAATGGCATCGCTCGTACTTTCTATAGCTTTGCGAAAGCGCAACAACGATTCCTCAACTAATTTACAGCGTTCTTCGCTTTTTTCTAAAGCTTTTTGTGCCTGTTGGCATTCAATAATATCGTCTGCAAATGTTTCTTGTGCTAACGCCTGACAAATACTTTCAGGAGTAATCACTCCCACAACTAAATCAAAGTCATCTACAACTAGTAGTAAACTAAACTGCTGCCTTTGTAGTATTGATAATACTGATGTCAAACTCTGATATTTTGACATCTGCAACTTGATTAAAGAAATTTGCATAACTTCAGAAATCTTGGCTGCTCTCCAGTCAATTTCAGAAGTCATAATTTTTACTACATCTTGCTTTGTCAAGCACCCGACTACCTGTAAACCTGAACCTACCAAAACATTTTTATCCTGTGCTGCTATGAGTGCGATCGCATCCGCTAATAGTGTTTCTGGCATAACCATCAGCGGCGATTTGTCCATGAGCAACTCTAAGCTTTGTAAACCGAAAAACTGCGGTAAAGCTTGCATAAATTTATAGTGATCTCAAGCCGTCTATCTTAACAGATCTTGAAATGGGGATTGGGAACTGGGAATTGAAAAATTACATAGCCTCATTAGACCTCTTGCAAAAGTCTTAATTTTTGCGTCCCCCAATTTTGTGGCGGGTATGGTTGCGGAAATGTTCAATAGACCTCTTGCAAAAGTCGGATACTCGCCAGAAAATAAATTTTCTGGCTG
>NZ_JCACKM010000306.1:0-3683 GCF_059505385.1 Desmonostoc vinosum | reverse complement strand
TCCCCAGTCCCCAGTCCCCAGTCCCCAGTCCCCAGTCCCCAGTCCCCAGTCCCCATTCCTCAGTCCCCTAATAAAGTGATTCTATAATGATCTATGGCTGAAGAACTGAGTTTTAAAGGTGATGGTAGCGAACGCTTACCACCCCAAAACATTGAGGCGGAAGAAGCGATTTTAGGGGGGATTTTACTAGATCCAGAAGCAATTAGTCGAGTGAGCGATCGCCTACTTCCAGAAGCATTTTACATCAGCGCTCACAAAGATATCTACCAAGCAGCGCTCCGCCTCCACGCTCAAGGTAAACCCACCGACTTACTCTCAGTGACAAGTTGGTTGACCGATAATGATTTGCTGGCTCGAATTGGTGGGAGAAATAAATTAGCCACTCTCGTAGACCGCACAGTATCAGCCGTTAACATCGACGCCTTAGCAGGGTTGGTAACGGAAAAGTACCTGCGACGGCGGTTAATCAAAGCTGGTAATGAAATTGTACATCTCGGTTACGAGACAGAAACCGAGTTACCCATAGTTTTAGACCAAGCAGAACAAAAAGTATTCAGTGTCGCCCAAGAACGTCCTCAATCAGGTTTAGTTCACATTGCAGACACCTTAATTAGTAATTTCCAAGATATTGAGGATCGCAATCAAGGCATCGCCTTACCTGGCATTCCCTGTGGTTTCTACGATTTAGACGCCATGACCAGCGGCTTTCAACGTTCTGATTTGATTATCGTTGCCGGCAGGCCATCAATGGGAAAAACAGCATTTTGCTTAAACCTTGGTCATAATATTGCCGCTTCTTATAAATTACCAGTTGCTGTTTTCAGTTTAGAAATGTCAAAAGAACAGCTAGCACAACGTTTATTAGCTAGCGAGGCGCAAATTGAAAGCGGTTATCTGCGGAGTGGACGCCTAAGTCAAACACAATGGGAACCTTTAAGCCGTGCCATTGGCACGCTTTCAGAGATGCCAATTTTTATTGACGACACGCCGAATATTACAGTCACACAAATGCGTAGTCAAGCAAGGCGATTGCAAGCAGAACAAGGAACAGAGTTAGGTTTAATTGTGATTGATTATCTGCAATTAATGGAAGGAGCAGGAGATAATCGTGTCCAAGAGTTATCAAAAATTACGCGTCAACTCAAAGGTTTAGCTAGGGAATTGTCTGTACCAGTTATTGCCCTATCGCAGTTAAGTCGAGGTGTAGAAGCACGCACCAACAAGCGTCCTATGCTGTCAGATTTGAGAGAGAGTGGAAGTATTGAACAAGATGCGGATTTAGTTGTAATGTTATACCGCGACGACTACTATAATCCCGATAGTCCCGATCGCGGCATTGCAGAAGTGATTATAGCAAAACATCGCAATGGGCCAACAGGCACTGTAAAACTTTTATTCGACCCACAATTTACTAAGTTCAAAAACTTAGCTAGAGCAAATTATTGAAATAATTATATATATTCGCTTCAATACTGAGACTATCGCGTAGCTCGGAATAGGGAATAGAAAATGGGCAAAACCAATTATAGAAACTTTTGATTTTTGAAATAGAGAATAGGTATTGTCGTTTATTCCTAATTCCCCATTCCCTCGGGGAGCGGGAGCCCCGAGTTCCCCATTCCCTAATCAATTCCTATCAATTCCACATCAAACAATAAAGTGGCATCAGGGGGAATAACGCCGCCTGCACCACGAGAACCATAACCTAACTCTGAGGGGATGATTAATTGGCGACGCCCACCGACTTTCATCGTGCTGAGTCCTTCGTCCCAACCTTTGATTACCTGTCCCACACCAATCTTAAATTTGAAAGGGCGGTTGCGATCGCGTGAACTATCAAACTTAGTACCATCTTCTAGAGTGCCAGTGTAGTGAACCTCAACTGTTTGTCCAGATTGAGGAGTCGCACCAGTCCCCTCTTCTAAATCGACATACTTCAGTCCAGAGGGGGTGGTGATCGCATCAGCTTGATACATAGTATCGCTCGCAATTAAAGTATTGTTTTCAGTTAAATTAGTGGGTGCTGGCGAAGTTTGGGTTAACTGGGCAGCGATGGCATTATCCTGTTTACTGCCAACTTGCGCTAACACCAAAACGACAACACATACCAGCATGAATGCCACGCTGAGGAAAATTGCTTTCAAAATCAGTACTCCCTACTTTAGGTAGTCTGGCAAAAGAATTACCAACAGGACACAATTAAGTGTAGATCACAAATGGCATCTTAACGCCAAAGCTTATTTTCCAAATCACGCACTTGACGCTCTAAACGGTCAATTCTACCCCTTAGTTCATCTACTTCAGACTGACGAGCCACCCCTAAATCTTGCATCATATTTCGCATTTGACGCTGCATTTGAGCATCCCAGTTACCCTGTTCTGACTTTAATTGCTGTGCAATATCATCTATTACGGCCTTGGCTTGTTCGGGATTGAGTTTACCATCTTTAACCAATTCATCACCGACTTGCCGCAGTTTTTCCGCCACTAGAGACGTTGTACCAATACCAACCATCATTAGCTGTTGTAACCAATTGCTGTTATCCATCTTCCTTTCCTTTGAAATTATTTCCAACTAAACACCCATGTAATAAATCACACAAATACGATAAAATCCTTTTCCCCCACTCCCTACTTCCTCGAGTTTTTTTGTCAAATTTCGCAGGCGCAGATGTATTTTGACTAAAAACAAACCTTAACTAAAGTATTAGCTGAACTTGATTAGTTAAGTTAAGATGATAGGATTTTGATGATGCTATACCAATTCTGCCAAAGAAAGCTCCAGATCAAATCTAGCTTTCTTAATGTAAGAATTACGAATTGGTATTATTTTCACAACTACGATCCGAAATTCCAAATTAGCATGACACTGGCGCTAGGCATGATTGAATCCCCAGATATCGCCCAAATTGTTCGCACTTGGGAAAAAGAAGCAGGACAACAGGAAAAAAGCGTTGATCCGGGTGCAGCCATTGGTATAGCTGCATTACAAGGAAGCGATCGTCTTTCGCAACAAACTATACAAATGTTTATCGATGCCTATGGCACAGAAGCCGGCAATCTCGCCCTGAAACTGCTACCTTATGGTGGCTTATACATGGCTGGTGGTATTGCGCCCAAAATACTGCCTTTAATCAAAAACAGCAATTTTCTGCTAAACTTCACCCAAAAAGGCAGGATGCGTTCTCTGCTGGAAGAGATACCCGTGTACATTATCCTCAACCCACAAGTGGGCCTAATTGGTGCTGCTTTGTGTGCTGCTAGGTTATAATCCCCAGTGAATCCCCAGTGAGTGACTAGTACTCGTCATCTCGCAGAACAAACCCTGATTCCTTATTTAGAAACCCAGCAAGTTGCTTGATTAGCCCCCGAAGACGGTTGAACTTATGTTCAACGAGTTTGTCGGTAGCGTTATGCCTGTATTCTGCAAACAGTTTTTTCTCTGTATACTCAGTCAGGTGAATATCTAATTTTTTCTCAGTCGCATATAACTTGTCAACCACGTTGTCTTTTAGTTGATCGACTGCCGACAAAACAGTTGTTTCAACTCGCGTAATTCTGGCATTGATATTAGACTCCACTTGAGCTAGTCGATAAACAGCACCAAGTAGCATAAGTAATCCAGAGATGATATAGAACTCCTATTTGATTTTTGAAAAAGAGTACGAGATAATACGGTTGAG
>NZ_JCACKM010000305.1:0-81737 GCF_059505385.1 Desmonostoc vinosum | reverse complement strand
CCACAAGAGTTTTATTTAATTTGATTATGTAATTTAGATGTTTTTTAGCTTAGTATTAACAGTCAATAATTATGCAACTAAGGGTATAGGGGATTAGTTTTTACCATTCGGTCGTTGAATGATTGTCTCTATCACGCGTCGCTTGGCTTTTTGATCAATTCCTACTAGGCGCACATATTCACCACTGTATTTCGTGAGACAAGATTCCAATATTGAGATTGCATCCGACTCCGCATCTATATGAATAGTGCCACAACTTTGCCAAGAACCTGTACGGAAGCGACGTTCATCTACATGTTCAAAATTAATTTGATGACCTTGGGATAAAATTTGCCGAATCTGTTCTTGTGTCTCTAAACTCAAATGAGTATTTGCAGTTTGTTTTTGCTGGAAGCCATTAGTTAATGTTTGGTTAATTGGCGTGACCACAGTCGATGGTGCTGGTTGAGAATTTCTCCCTCGATTCAGGCGATTATATTCATCTACTAGCTGTGAACTTTCCACTCGTTTTTGTTCAGCCACCATTAAGTGACCAGACTCGATTAAGTGAGACAGGCTGAAGTTTGGTTTTTTAAATTTTGGCAGCCCTTCGGTGCTGTTAACCACACGCAGAGATACACGTTCAAAGCCCACTTTATAGATAAACTCCCGGATTTGCTCATCATAAATGCGCGATCGCAATGCGCTAAAAAAGTCAATCGATTGATTGGCAAAAGTATCGACTAACTGTGCAATTTCTCGTTCTGAAAGTCCATCTGGGGCAAAAATTCCAGCGACAATCCCCACCTTGTCATCACGGTTAGGTTCCCAGTAGAATTTTTCCATCCGACCATCCCGAATTAACGGTGCATAGAGGGTAGAAAAATCGTTGCCGGTGACAATTATTGGTACACGACGTAAAGGTGTGGCGTCATAGCTTCCCGGTAACTGCACATCTGTGGGATTATCTGCAATATTCATCAGTGTGGCATTCACCAACTGCGTATTCACAGTATATTGAGTGCCTTCATCAAAACGCCCTGCACCGGCATCTAAATCATTGATCATCAAAACGCACATTTTACCGCGCACTTTGATTAATTCTGCTGTTTCACGATAACGCAGACGAATCAAACGTGCTGGATCTCCGGCATCGGGGCTTTCTAACTCTCCGCCGGAGATCATCGTCGCTTCGATACCCATCTTCTCGAAAACTAACTCACATTGGAAAGATTTACCCTCACCTTTACGCCCATGAATCCCTAAAATCAAGGGTACTCGCACGCCAGGAAGATTTAAGAAGTTTTTGGTAATGTGAACAGCAAGTTTGTCTAAAAAGCGAGGAGCAATGTAGTAAGCCATGAGCTTGCCTTGTAAATAGTTAGCACTTCTACTAATGTTAGGTTTTTCTGGGGACAGCGATCGCTTTTTCTCTAAATCACCTTTTTACTAGGTTGCTTTTCTTAGCTTTATTTCACCAGTTAGCACCAACCTCAACCCACAGCGTCTACAACTTCACCCTCCAGAAACTGAGTGTGGGTAGGTAAGAAACCATAATTTAGTTTTGTTTAAAGGTGAATTTTTTCTTCAACTTTTGGGCATTTTAGTAAAAAGATAAAAATCTTGTTCTTGTGAGGTTTAATTTACTACTCAGTAAACAAGTAAGACCCAATGTAGTTACAAATTTCTAATTCCTATTTGTTATTTAATCTATTGTTAAGAGGTTAACAATAGATTAAATATTATTGAATTTTACACCCATATAGTAGATAGGCAAATATCAGGTAATTATGTTAACTTTAGCTGGCTATACAATTCTTGATCAAATTTACGAAAGTACTAATTCTTCAGTTTATCGAGGACAGAGAAACCAAGATCATCAACCTGTAATTCTTAAATTTTTGAAACAAGACTATCCCACTCCATCAGCACTAGTGAGATACAAGCAAGAATATGAAATTACGAAAAATTTAGATCTGGATGGTGTTATTAAGGTTTATAGCTTAGAAAAATATCAAAATAGTCTCGTAATAATCTTAGAGGATTTTGGTGGCGAGTCCTTAAAAATTATCATGAATCGTCGAAAATTGACATTGATAGAATTTTTATCTATAGCCATTTCAATTACTAAAGTTTTAGGTGAAATACACCAGAAAAATATTATCCATAAAGATATTAACCCCGGCAACATTGTTATTAATTCCGCTACATCTCAAGTGAAAATCATAGATTTTGGCATTTCGACTATACTAACTCATGAAAATCCGACAATTAAAAACCCTAATGTTCTAGAAGGAACTCTCGCTTACATTTCACCAGAGCAAACAGGCAGAATGAACCGATCAATGGATTATCGCACTGATTTTTATTCGCTTGGTGTAACTTTCTATGAACTACTAACACAACAATTACCTTGTAACTATGCTGATGCGATGGAATTAGTTCATTGTCACATTGCTAAACAACCAGTTACACCTCACGAAATTAATCCCCAAATACCCAAGTCTATTTCCAAAATTATCATGAAACTGTTAGATAAAAAAGTAGAAAAAAGATATCAAACTACTTGGGGAATTATTACTGATTTAGAAACATGTTTAACACAATTACAAACTCAAGGTAATATTTCAGATTTTATACTTGCACAACAAGACCTTTCTAATAAATTTCAAATTCCGCAAAAACTCTATGGTCGAGAACAAGAAGTTTCTGCTCTACTAGCAGCTTTTGAACGAGTTAGTGCTGGAACGATAGAAATGATTTTAGTTTCCGGCTATTCTGGGATTGGTAAATCAGCATTAGTACAAGAAATTTATAAACCAATTACTAAAGCTAGAGGTTATTTCATCTGTGGTAAATTTGACCAATTTCAGCGTAATATTCCTTATTCAGCCGTAGTCAAAGCTTTTCAATCATTAGTTCGACAACTATTAACTGAGAATCAAGAAAAACTAAATCAATGGCAAGAAAAACTTTCAGAGTTTCTTGGTGCTAATGGTCAGCTAATTATTGATGTTATCCCTGAAATCGAACTCATAATTGGTAAACAATCTCCAGTACAAAAACTAGGAGCTTCTGAAGCTCAAAATCGCTTTAATTTAGTTTTTCAAAACTTTATTCGAGTATTTTGTTCGCCAGAGCATCCTTTGGTGATTTTTTTAGATGATTTACAGTGGGCTGATTTAGCTACGCTGAAGTTGCTAGAAGTAATGATGACTGATCAAGAAACGGGTTATCTATTTTTAATTGGAGCATATCGAGATAACGAAGTTGACTGTAGACATGCATTGGTGATGGCCCTTAATTCACTACGTTCTCAAGCAGCCATTATTAACGATATTACTTTGGCTCCTTTAGCAATTGAACACGTTAATGAACTAATTACTGAAACATTGCACAGTGATGCTATCAACATTCAGTCATTAGCCAAATTAATCATACATAAAACTTCTGGAAATCCTTTTTTTGTTAATCAATTTCTCAAAACTTTGTATCAAGAAAATCTGTTAATTTTTCAACCTCCATCAGCAATTAGTCAAGCCTTATGGCATTGGGATATAGCAAATATTGAGTCAATGGATATTACTGATAATGTTGTAGAGTTGATGATTAGAAAATTAAGAAAACTTCCTGATCTCACACAACAAGTTTTACAGTTAGCTGCTTGTGTAGGTAATACATTTGATTTACATACACTTTGTATTATTAGCGAAAAATCAGCAGCAGCAGCTTTTCAAGACATTTTACCAGCTATTGTAGAAGGCTTAATTTTACCTGTTTCCGATTTAGAAACTACACCAGAAGAAGTAATTAATGCTCGTTTAGTTATTTTCAATTTTAGATTTTTACATGACCGTGTACAACAAGCTGCTTATGAACTTATTCTTAAAAAACATAAAAAGCAAGTTCATTTAAAAATTGGTCAACTCTTATTAAAAAATAGTAGTGCTGCGGAACTGGAAGAAAAGATATTTGATATTATTAATCATCTTAATTGTGGTGTTGAGTTAATTAATGATTTAGAACAAAAGGCTCAATTAGCTGAGTTGAACTTAATGGCAGCTAAAAAAGCCAAATGCTCGATGGCTTATGCTACCGCTAGAGAGTATTTGATCATGGCTATGGATAATTTAACTATAGGCACATGGACACAACAGTATAGTTTAGCTTTCAAAATCTATAAGGAACGAGCAGAAGTTGAGTATTTAAACGGAAATTTTGAACAATCTGATGCATTAATTAGATTAATATTATCTCAAGCAAAATCAGCTATTGAAAAAGCAGAAGTTTACAATATACTAATTGTGCAATATACCCTGCTAACTAAATATGAAGAAGCAATTCAAGCCGGACGAGCAGCACTAGCATTATTAGGAATTGACTTATCGCAAAAAGTAGAAGATTTAGAAGCGATGCTTCCCAATGAAATAGCTAAAGCTCAAGCATATTTGGGAGATAAAACAATTGCCTCGTTAATTAATGAAGAAAAAATGAAATCTCCAGAGCAAAAAGTGGCATTAAAAGTATTAGGACATATGGGGCCACTAACGTTCTTTTCTCATCAAGCTTTATGGAAGATTACTGTGATTAAAGCAATTAATCTATCTTTCCAATATGGTTTTGTAGCTGGTGGTTCCTATTGCTATTCTTGCTATGGCATTATGTTGAGTTGCATGTTAGAAGATGCTCAATCTGGATACGAATTTGGACTGCTATCTTTAAAATTAAGTGAACTGACAAATAATTTAGCTCAAAACTGCCAAGATAATGTGATATTTGCCAACTATTTAAATTGTTGGATGAATCATATTAAAACAACTGTTAATATTAACAACGAAGGTTATAAAATTGGGTTGCAATCTGGGAATTTGCAATGGGCAGGATATAACCGGATGTTTCAAACTATCACCCTTTTCTTCCAAGGGCTAAATTTAGAATTTCTTCTAGAGGAAATAGCTAATTTCATTTTATTTTGTGAAAAAACTCAAAACCAATGGGCTGCTGATATTATTTTGGCTAACAAACTAGCTGTATTAAATCTGATAGGAGAAACAGATGAATTAAGAGATTCCCAGTATCTAGAAATATTTCATCAGCATAAGAGTATGGCGGCTATTTGTGAATATCATGTTCTGAAAGCCCAGGTTTTTTATATTGATGAACAGTATGATAAAGCCAAAAAATGGGCCAATTCAGCTGCGGAAATGCTGAATTATTTGATGGGACATATTTCTAGTTGTAATCATTATTTTTATTACTCATTAATTCTCACAGCACTTTATCCCTCTGCTTCTGAATTTGAACAAAAATATTATTGGGAAATATTGACAGATAATCAAACAAAAATAAAAAAATGGGCAGAACAATGTCCAGAAAACTTTTGGCATAAATATTTGTTAGTAGAAGCAGAAATTGCTCGTATCTCTGGTAAAGTTGTCAAAGCAATGGAGTTATATGATCAAGCGATCGCATCAGCTAGTGAGCATGAATTTATTCAAAATAAAGCCTTAGCTAATGAATTAGCAGCTAAATTTTGGTTAGCAAATAGTAAAGAAGAGTTTGCTAAATATTATTTATTAAAAGCTTATCATAACTATAAAATATGGGGAGCTTTCAGTAAAGTAAAAAGCTTAGAAGAGAAATACCCAAAGTTGTTGGTTAAAGAATTAGCGAAGACAATTGCTAAAACTAAGAATATCCAAACAACATCTCATTTTACTACTACGAGCATCGGAGAAACCCTAGATCTAACCACAGCTATGAAAGCAGCACAAGCTATTTCTGGTGAAATAGTTTTAAGCAATTTACTCGCTAGATTGATGAAAATAGTGATTGAAAATGCTGGTGCTGAAAAAGGTTGTTTAATTTTAGAAAACCAAGGTAAATGGCTAATTGAAGCTGAAGGTTCAGTCAATAGTGATGATGTAACTGTGCTGCAATCAATTTCGGTAAGTTCAAAAACAGCTTCTGTGGAAAAACTCAAACTATCAGATGCCATTATTAACTATGTAATTCACACTCACGAAAATGTTGTTTTAAATAATGCTACTCAAGAGGGACAGTTTATCTCTGACCCTTATATTGTGGCTATTCAACCTAAATCTATTCTTTGTACTCCTTTGCTATATCAAGGTAAAATAATCGGAATTCTTTATTTAGAAAACAATCTAACTGAAGGGGCTTTCACTACAGATAGGTTAGAACTATTAAGGTTATTATCTTCGCAAATTGCCATTGCGATCGAAAATGCTCAACTCTACAAAAACTTACAAAAATTCAATCAAAACTTAGAGCAATTAGTGAGCCAACGTACTCAAGAATTATCTGAAACACTACTTAATTTAAAAGCTACGCAAAGTAAGCTAATTGAAGCCGAAAAAATGGCATCACTAGGAGGATTAGTTGCTGGTGTTGCTCATGAAATTAATACCCCAGTAGGTATTGGTGTTACTGTTGCCTCAGCTTTAGTAGAACATACTTCAGATTTATGTTCTAAATATCATAACGGTACTATGAAACGCTCCGACTTAGAAAAGTTTTTTGATTTAACTACACAAAGCGGCAATACGCTTTTAATTAACTTAAATAGAGCAGCAGAATTAATTCAAAGCTTTAAACAAGTTGCTGTAGATCAATCTAGTGAGGTACAACGTGTATTCAAATTTAAAAACTATCTCGATGAGATTCTCATGCAATTACAACCTAAATTAAAAACAAGTAAACATATAATTGAAATTTATGGAGAACAAGATATTACTTTAGATTCTTATCCAGGTGCATTGTCACAAATTGTTACTAATCTACTCATGAATTCTTTGATTCATGCTTACGAGCCAGAAGATTCTGGAAAGCTTGTTTTTAAGTTCCAGCAAATTGATGAACAACTGCAACTAGAATATGCTGATGATGGCAAAGGTATCGCTGCCGAAAATCTAAGTAAAATTTTTGAACCTTTCTTTACTACTAAACGTAGTCAAGGAGGCAGTGGGTTAGGATTAAATCTTGTTTATAACTTAGTTACTCAAAAATTGAAAGGTGAAATTGAATGTCAAAGTGAGTTAGGAAGAGGGACAAAGTTTATGATTAAGTTTCCTGTGCGATTAACTACAATTTAATCACTACCATTTTTTTACAGACAAGATTATGTTACAAAATACTTTGACCTTTGTTGAAAAAGATAAATCATTTCAAAATGTGGCTTCATGTGATATTGATCATTCAATCAATTTAGATGATGAGTTAGTGTTTGCTGCTGAAGTAGATGAAGAATTACCAAATGAGAACTGGAAAATTCTAATTGTAGATGATGAATCTGAAGTCCATACTGCTACTAATATTGCCCTGACAAACTTTGTTTTTGAAAAGAAATCTTTAGCTTTTATCAATGCTTACTCAGCTAATCAAGCTAAAGAGTTAATTCAAGAACATTCTGATATTGCCATAATTATCTTAGATGTAATTATGGAAACAGATAATGCTGGGCTAGAGTTTGTCAAATATGTTCGGGAAGTTATAGGTAATCAATTAGTACGAATTATTTTACGTACTGGGCAACCAGGTCATGTACCAGAAAAGGAAATTATCTTTAACTACGATATTAATGATTATAAAACTAAAACCGAATTGACAATGCAAAAGTTATACACTACGATACTAACTGCTTTAAGAAGTTATTCTTTAAGTCAGAAATTGCAATTAGAAATTGAGCGATGTCAACAAATGGAAATAGCGCTGCGTGAAAGTGAGCAAAGAGAAAGAGAAAAAGCCATTGCTTTAGAAAATTCCTTAAATGCTCTACAAAATGCTCAATTACAGTTAGTGCAAACTGAAAAAATGTCTAGCTTAGGTCAGCTAGTTGCAGGTATAGCGCATGAAATTAATAACCCTGTTAATTTTATTTATGGTAATATATTGCCTATGCAGGAGTATATTCAACAATTAATTGAGTTACTACAAACCTACGAATTACATTATCCAAATCCTGTACCAGAAATTGTGAATCAGATTGAAGATATAGACTTGCCATTTATAATTTCTGATTTATCAAAGCTAATTTCCTCAATGCAATTAGGTAGTCAACGTATTCGTCAAATTGTACTGTCGCTTAGAAATTTTTCTCATTTAGATGAAAATGAAATGAAGCCAGTTGATATCCATGAAGGTATTGATAGTACCTTAATGATATTGCAGCATCGCTTAAAATCTAAATCTGAACGTCCAGATATTGAAGTGATTAAAGAATATGGTGTGTTGCCATTAGTAACCTGTTATGCTGGTCAGCTAAATCAAGTTTTTATGAATCTTTTAGCTAATGCCATTGATGCGATAGAAGAACGTTTTTGCTCTCAAGATTGTGCAAGTGATCGCTTACAAATTCGTATTCGTACCGAGACAACCGAAGGTGGATTGTCTAAAAGCGATCGCCCCACTTCACGTGTTAGAATATCGATTACTGATAATGGCTCTGGGATGACAGAGAATGTTCGCTCTAAAATTTTTGACTCTTTCTTTACTACTAAACCTATGGGCAAAGGCACAGGTATAGGATTATCGATTAGTCAGCAAATTGTGGTAGAAAAGCACTGCGGTCAATTACAGTGTATTTCCTCGCCTCTACAAGGAACAAAATTTACTATAGAAATTCCTGTAAATTAAGGCTTAATCGCTAAGTGTTGCACAAAATTTGTATGTTCTTCGCTATGCAATCCTTGTTGTAACACAGCTAAAACTTCTGCCATTTCTCCTTGAAGTAATGCTTGTACATTCAACCACAAACCGGGAAAGATGCGGCTTTTAATCACTCCATTTGCACTTGGTTGTAATGATACATACTCTCCATTTTGTAGGCTGAACCAAGCGAGTTGATTCTCTAAACTTTGCCAGACAATATACTCTTGAACGCCGTTACGACGGTAGGCTTTTTTCTTATCATATAAGTCAATTGCAGCGCTGCTGGCTGCAACTTCTGCAACCAATTCTGGTGCGCCTGCAATATAATCGTCCTTACTGATACGTGCTTGTCCACCTAAATTTTCATCAATCAACAATACAACATCTGGCTGCGGTTCGTTGTCTAAATCTAAACGTACTGTGGCGTTATCACCCAACTCTACCCCAGGAGTGGAAACTTTATAAGTTCCTAACCAAACTATCAAGTTACCATGAGGTTTGCCATGACTGTTGAAACGTAAAGGTGATGCCACGTAAACAATTCCTTCTATTAATTCTGCTTTCTTCAGATGTGGCATCGCAGTATATCGACGCTCAAATTCACAGCGGGTAAGTCTGTCTCCACTTTCTAAAGGTAGTATAGGTATCTTTTTGGCTGATGCCGTCATCAACAGGTTCCTTTAATTTGGTTATTTGTTCTTTTTACTGAGACTTGCTTGCTAAGTGTTGCACAAAATTGATATGTTCTTCGCTATGCAATCCTTGTTGCAACACAGCTAAAACTTTTGCCATTTCTCCTTGAAGTAGCGCTTGTACATCCAACCACAAACCGGGAAAGATGCGGCTTTTAATCACTCCATCTGCACTTAGTTGTAATGATACATACTCTCCATTTTGTAGGCTGAACCAAGCGAGTTGATTCTCTAAACTTTGCCAGACAATATACTCTTGAACGCCGTTACGACGGTAGGCTTTTTTCTTATCATATAAGTCAATTGCAGCGCTGCTGGCTGCAACTTCTGCAACCAATTCTGGTGCGCCTGCAATATAATCGTCCTTACTGATACGTGCTTGTCCACCTAAATTTTCATCAATCAACAATACAACATCTGGCTGCGGTTCGTTGTCTAAATCTAAACGTACTGTGGCGTTATCACCCAACTCTACCCCAGGAGTGGAAACTTTATAAGTTCCTAACCAAACTATCAAGTTACCATGAGGTTTGCCATGACTGTTGAAACGTAAAGGTGATGCCACGTAAACAATTCCTTCTATTAATTCTGCTTTCTTCAAATGTGGCATCGCAGTATATCGACGCTCAAATTCACAGCGAGTAAGTCTGTCTCCACTTTCTAACTGTGGAATTGGTGCAACTTTGTCGAAGTTTTGTTCTATCGATGCTGTCATTGACAGATTTCTCAAAGGAGTGTCACTGCATCTAGTATAGGCATTTATTGGTGATTACACGATCGCCACTATTATCTGTATGCTTAATACATATAATTCTCATTTAGAACTAGCATACAGCTAATGACAATCACTATTTCACAGCAGGCTTACTGGGAACTATTTGATGAAAATGTCAATAATGTAGATAAAATTGACCCTAGTGATGATTTAGACATAGTTTATAAATATCCTCAGCAGTTAGGTCAAGGTTATTTACGCTCAATTGAACTGCGGCAAGGATTAGAGTTGCAAATCAGCAACTTCCGTCTGCACGATTATTTGATCACCCAAGCTCCTGAACGTGAGCATTGCTTGGAGTATATCTTTTATCTGTCTGGAAATCACATAGATAAATTTTGGGCTATTAATACCGGAGAATACGGCCTCTATGGTAGCGGCATAGCACCAAAAGAAGATTGTCAATCTTTGACAACACAGCAGCTAGTTGAAATTAATGTTCATATGGAACCAGAGATTTTGCGCTCATTTATTGGCGATAAATCTGGGCAATTGCCGCCAGAATTACAGCATTTAATCAAAGGTGGTCAAAATAGCGATCGCATCTACTACAGTAACTCTGGAATCACAACACTAGCAATGCAAACAGCCTTGCAACAAATTTTACACTGTCCCTACCATGGCGTCACCAAGCGTATGTACTTGGAAGGGAAAGTTTTAGAACTAATGGCGTTACTCGTGGAACAAGAACTAGCAAAGCAAAAAGGTAAAAGTCCGACTTATCCATTTAAAGCAGATGAGTTAGAACACCTCTACCACGCTAGAGAGATTTTATTGCGAAATCTTGACAATCCTCCCTCTTTGGTAGAACTGTCACGACAAGTAGGTTTGAATGAGTGTACTCTCAAGCGGGGTTTTCGTCTTGTTTTTGGGACAACAGCTTTTCATTATTTACATAACTATCGCCTCGAAAAAGCACAGCAACTATTGGCACAAGGAGATATGAACGTCATAGAAGTAGCGCGGAAAGTGGGTTTTGCTAGTCGCAGTTACTTCGCAGAGGCTTTTAGAAAAAAGTTCGGCATCAACCCTAAAGATTTTCTTACCCAACAGAAAAATTCCCTCTAGCGTTCAAAAAATTCCCTCTAACGACCATAGTTAACTCCCACGCACCAAAACACTCATGTAAGCTTTTTGATAATGATTCTTTGGTATTGATAGTTTGTCTTACCTCAAAATTTAAAAATCTCCTTCACTAAAAGGCGGGATTCGAGGAAATTTAAACTATTGATTCTGATACAAGCTTGATTTTTCTTTGAGAAATTTTCTTAATTTCTTAACTTTAGTGTGTGGAGTTATGACTAATCAACTGCAAAGACTGTTTTTGATGACCAGTTTGGCGCTAGTGTTAATTGTGCCGCCAGCATGGTCGCAACAAATAAAAATTGAAGGAGAAACAAAAAATAGGAGAACCAAAGAATTACTTTCTCCATCGCATCCAAAAGTGACGACACTTTCCCAAAATCTTTCTCCAACCCCCACTCAAATAACAGGTATCCGCCTAGATACAACTGACAAAGGACTCGAAGTTATTCTAGAAACAACCCAAGGGGACAAGCTGCAAACTGTAGACAAGAGTCAGGGAAATAATTTCATCATTGATATTCCCAATGCTCAACTGCGCTTAGTCGGTGGTAGTACATTTGAGCAAGAGAATCCTATTGCAAATATTACATCTGTGACTGTCACTAACCTGGATGCAAATACTATCCGCGTCACAGTGATAGGTGCGACAAGTCTACCAACAGTCGAATTATTTGATAGTAACGAAGGTTTAATTTTTGGCGTCATAGGTGTTGCATCTGTCACATCACAAAAACCAGAACAAACACCCCCAGAACAACCCGTAGCACAGCCAGAGGAACCTATTGAATTAGTGGTAACGGGTGAGCAAGATGGGTATCGGATACCAGATGCATCAACTGCTACAAAAACGGATACACCTATCCGCGATATCCCGCAATCGATTCAGGTAATACCGAAGGAGATTTTGCAAAACCAAGGTGTAATTCGCGTTAACGATGCGCTGCAAAACGTCAGTGGTGCTAACAATGCTGGTTATTATCAAGGATTTAGTGAGTATCTTTCTTTACGAGGTTTTAGTGCTGATACTTATCGTGATGGTATTCGTTTGTATCAAAATTATGGTGGATTTCTCGAAACCGCTGACATCGAACGTATTGAAGTTCTTAAGGGGCCTGCATCAGTGCTGTTTGGAGACGCAGAACCAGGGGGACTAGTTAATTTAGTATCCAAGCAACCCTTGAACCAACCGTTTTATGCTTTCGAGGGAACCGTTGGTAGTTTCAGCACTTATCGCGGTGCAATTGATTTATCTGGGCCAATTAATCAGGAACAAACAGTACTCTATCGCTTTAATACTTTTTATGAAAATGCAGGGAGTTTCCGCGATTTTGTCAATAGCGATCGCTTATTTTTTGCTCCTAAGTTAAAGTTGGTTCTCAGCCCTAACACAACATTAACACTCGATGGTATACGGTTAGATGAAACCCGAACAGCGGATGATGGTAATGTCGCAATTGGTAATCGTCCGGCGAATTTACCTCGCGATCGCTTTTTGGGTGAACCCTTCCAAAATGTGGAAATTAATGTTACCAATTTTAGCTATCTACTCAACCATAAATTTAGCGAACAATGGTCATTAAGAAACTCATTCCGCGCTCAATTTGTCAATTTACAACGTTACTATCCTCTACGCGATTCCTTGGATGAAGATACAGGTGATTTAAGCCGACTCAGGTATTTTTCTGAACGCCAAGATGATGCCTATGCAACTCAAACAGATGTAGTTGGTAAATTTTCTACAGGTTCTATCAAACATCAACTATTGTTAGGATTTGATTATACTAAAATCACGGAAAATGGAACTTTTGGTGATTTTACACCTTACCCATCGATTAATATTTTTAATCCCGTTTATAGCCGATTAGAGTATCCCAAACAAGACATCATAGACTTTTTCCGCGATGATAGTCTCGATAAATATGGCTTTTATATCCAAGACCAAATCGATCTATTACCGAGTCTTAAAGTACTTGTAGGCGGTCGATTTGATATTTTTGATCAAATTCGCAGCGAGCAAAATTTGGGTGCAGAAAAGCAAGAGTTTGAGCAATCAGATAGCAACTTCAGTCCGCGATTAGGAGTTGTCTATCAACCTACACAAAATATCTCTTTATATGCATCTTACACAACTTCATTTCAACCCAGCTTTGGCACAAGTCGTAATGGTGATGGTTCACCTTTCAAGCCAGAAACAGGTAGGCAATTTGAAGTAGGTATCAAAGCCGATATTAATCCTAACTTGAGTGCAACCTTAGCGTTATATGACCTCCGCAAACAAAATGTTGCAGGTGATGATCCTAATTCATCCGACCCCAACGATCAAATTCAAACAGGGGAACAAACAAGTCGCGGGATTGAATTTGACCTCGCTGGCGAAATTTTGCCTGGTTGGAAAGTGATTGCTTCCTACGCTTATATAGATTCTTTCGTTAGTAAAGATACTTCTGGTTTAGAAGGGCGGCGTCGGGATAACGTACCAGAAAACACTGCTAGCTTGTGGACAACCTATGAGTTTCAACAAGGAAGTTTACAAGGATTCGGTTTAGGATTGGGAGTTTATTTTGTAGGCGATCGCTTTGGAGATTTAGCCAACAGTTTCATCTTACCAAGCTACGTCCGCGCAGATGCCGCCCTATTTTATCAGCGTGACAACTGGAAAGCTGCCATAAACTTAAGAAACCTTTTTGATACAGAGTATTTCTTAGGCACAGATGGTGGACGCTTACAAATTCAGCCAGGGGCACCATTGAGTGTTTCTGGCACATTCTCTATTGAATTTTAAGCGAATAGAATTCACGGCTACACAGACAAAGTGGCTAAAATGAGGGGTCTGCCACTGCAATCATCAAAAGTTTATAGGAAATACAATATTTATGATTAATTCCTATGGCTAGGGGTTGATTAAGGCGATCGCTAACACGGAACTGCGATCGCTTCTTAAATCAGTTACTTATTTTGAGCAGCTATATCAAACTGTTAAATAACAATAGAGACGTTGTAGTGCAACGTCTCTATATAGTCAACCCGCAGCAGTTAAAACAAATTAACGAGATTCAGTTCCTTGATTAGGGCTACCTGGTACAGAATCTTCTCCTGGTGCTTCTGGTGTAGCAGTGGGTCTAGCACCACTTTTTTCTGCATCGCCAGTTTTGCGGATACCTTCTTCGATAGGGGTTTGGTAGCCACCAGAAGCAGTGGGTGTAGTATCTTGATTATTAGATTTTTGTTTGTTTTCTTCAGCCATTGTTAGGACTCCTAAAATTGCTTAGCTACTTGTCTTGCCATTATTTTAAAAAGATAGTAAAGACAAATTTATCTATCTAAAATCTAGTTATTGCTAATTATCCCTCTGTCGGAAGTCTTGTTTAGTACTATTCATGCTGAGCGCTATTAGATAAACATCTCGAACCTCCGGGCAAGCTTACAGATTGCCCCAATAAAGAAATCATTTTTGCACCATTCAAATCAGCATCACCATGCCAGCCACAATTACCACATTTGAAACGTTTATCAGACCTCAAGCCAATGTGCAAACATTGGTGGCAAGTCTGACTTGTGTAGGCAGGTGGCACAGCAATTACTTCTACTCCTTCCTTAATTGCTTTGTACTCAAGGAAGGAACGCAACTGATAAAAAGACCAAGAGTTAGAGCGTCTGCGTTCAACTTGATTTCTAGGTTGCTTGTTAGTACGCTCTCTAATTCCAGTCAAGTTTTCAATTGCAACAATAGCATTTGTGCAGCGTGCTTCTTTGATAATTCGGTAGCTGATTTGATGGTTGAGCCATTGCTGGAATCTTCTCTCACGCCCCGACAACCGTTGCAAAATCTGCCTTGCCCTACGGCGAGTAGACCTTGTGCCTTTCGACGCTTCTTGTGTCTGAAGCCTGGGGCTTCCTCGGCGCGAGGTGTTTGGTGAATAATCATAAGAGGATGTTAAAAGCCGCTGGCAGTGTAATTAATGGAACAAAACAATTCACTGTTACCAACTGGATGTGTCCTCCGCAGGGCAACCTCTAAGGATGTATGGTCGATTCGAGGGCTAGTATTCTCAGCTAAACTTGACCCTACCCAATTACGTTGGCAGCAATTCTGGGTAATTGAATGCAAAAAAGATTTAGTAGCTTGTGGACAGCTACGCAACTTCTCAAGCACACAGGAACTCGGTAGTTTAGTTGTTACACCTGCTTGGAGAGGTCGGGGTTTGGGTACTTTATTGGCACAGCATTTGATCAGTACGGCAACGCAACCATTGTATTTGGAATGTCTGGGTGAGCAACTGGCGCAATTTTACAGTCGCCTGGGTTTTGTGCGAATTTCCTTTGCAGACTTACCGCGATCGCTCAAACCTAAGTTTAGATTATCTCAGTTAGCTAAACAATTAATCAAGGTTCCCGTTGTTTTTATGCATTATCTACAGAGGGAGTAGGGAGTAGGGAGTAGGGAGTGGGGAGTGGGGAGTGGGGATTAGGGGTAATGGGAAATTGGGAATTGTCGTTCTCCGCGTCCCCGCGCATCGCTTAAGGCAGGGGAGCAGCACTTCGACTTCTCCTGTCAAAGACGCTACGCGTAGCTTGCTTCCCCATAGGGGTACGCTCAGTGACCGGGAGCTAGTAGGGTGCGTCAGCACGAATAATTTCTCAGTGACCGGGAGCCGGGAACAGGGGAGCAAGCCCTGAGCCTTTGCATATTCAGTAGCATTTATCACTTTGTATTAGAGATGTATAGCAACCGACACCATAAAAAATCCAAGATTTTGAGCGAATCTAGAAACCCTTGTGAGATAAGAGGCGTTTTCAATTCATATCAAGCGTAATAATAAATAAATTATACAATCTTGTGAGGTGGGCAACATGAGCGCCCCTAATCAATAAACCAGCAAAAGCTGATTAAAAGATACAAAACCATGAATAAATTATTTTCAAGATTAACCCTAACAACAGCCACAGCTTTAACCATTGCACTAACAGGAGGAGTAATGAGCAGTAACTCCGTTCTTGGAGACACATCTATTGACTTAGACGCTGTGCGTAGCGCTGCTGTGTCTAAACACAACACCTACCGAGCTACGCATAAAAGCCCTGACATTACCATCGATAAATCCCTGAACACCAGCGCTCAAGCTTGGGCTGAGAAGATTGCCAGTAGTGAAAACTTTGAACACAGTAAAACTCCTAATCTGGGAGAGAACATATACGCTTCTTATACTCCCGCGACTTCGGTAGACCCAACCACCCTTGGCAACGGAGCAGTTGAAGACTGGTATAGCGAAATTAAAGATTACAAGTACGAGAGTCCAGGGTTTTCTTCTGAAACCGGACATTTTACTCAGGTGGTGTGGAAAGGCACTACCAAAGTAGGCTGTGGTGCAGCACAAGGCACTGCAACGGTTGAAGGTACTAAATATAACGCCTTTTATGTCGTTTGTCAGTACTCTCCTTCAGGTAATGTGAAAGGGGAGTTTCCTGCTAACGTGCTGAAACCATAGTACTTACTTAACCCAAGTTGCTGTACAGATCCCCGACTTCTTAAAGAAATTGGGGATCTGTACCAATACGGTTCAGTTAAGGCTATGTAGTGCTTAAAACAACAAACACAGGAGGATTGGTTATTATTCCAGTGCTTCTGTGTTTAACTTTTTTAGAGCGAAATTTTGATACAGGCTTTTTAACAACCCTTAAGTTATTTCTATGAACCCTTTCAGGTAAAACTTGGTCGAGGATTTCCACAGTTAACCAACTCAAAAAAAGGGGAGATCTTGTGGTTGCAAACGCTGAAATTTTGGGAAGGCACACGAATCTAGAACTATGTTTTGGTGGGCACGTTACCCATAAGTCAAACAATGAGCAGATTTTGACCTGGTAAATGAGTATTTATGTAAAACAGACTATAGCTAATGATTTCTCAAAGCTCCAGATTGCAGTAGTAGACTTGCTAGCCAATAGCACAGCTAGCTGACGATACTACAAAATGTCCGAAATTAGAGGGCACAAAGGTGTAGTCAAGTATATTCCTCAAGAGTAAATATGTAGCCAAAACAAAGCAAAAAGTAATAACTGCATAAAACTCTCGAAACCAACCGTATACATTTATAGAAGTTCAAATCCTACAAATTTAACCAACCTAAAGACTATAAATAATGAGGTGAACAATTATGACAAGCTTTACTCAAATTCTATCACACAACGACCTGTTGCACCCAATTCGTGAGTGGCTGGAATCAATCGAAATTCACAACACCAAGCTAGCCCATTTCTTATGTAAAACTATTCCTGCTCAGTGTCCTTTTGAGCGAGATATCACTCTGTTTGGTCGTAAATTATTTCATATTCCACCAATGTGTAAATTAAACCCGCTTTACGAGCAAGTGGTTAGTCTACGTTTCAAAGCGCTCTGTTATTTGGCTGATGAATGTGGTGAAGATGTCACAGCCTATTGCTAATAATTCAGTATAATGGGCCGATGATAAAGCAGTTATCAGTAATCGCAGACTTACGGTTGTTACTTGCTTAGGTTTATACTAAGCTAACCTAGAACTAATTAGATGTCTGGCTATTTAGAAGCTAGTACCATTCTATTAAGTGTTCCAGTCTTGATAATTGTTTCCCACACCCTGCTGAAATCATTAACACCATCATGACGCACATCTTACTGGTTGAAGATGAAGTCAAATTAGCACGATTTGTCGAATTGGAATTGAATTACGAAGGCTATCAAGTCAGCGTTGCCTACGATGGATTAACTGCACTTACCGCAGCGCGGGAGTTGCATCCAGATTTAGTAATTTTAGATTGGATGTTACCTGGTGTATCGGGGTTAGAAATTTGTCGTCGTTTACGAAGCACTGGCGATCAAGTGCCGATCATCTTATTAACTGCTAAAGATGAAGTGAGCGATCGCGTTGCAGGTTTAGATGCTGGTGCAGATGATTACGTAGTTAAACCCTTCAGCGTTGAAGAATTATTAGCCAGAGTTCGCGCTCACTTGCGAAGAAAACAAGAATTAGACGGCGCAGATATCCGAGAATTTGAAGATCTGAGTTTAAATCGCCGTACACGGGAAGTGTATCGAGGTCAGCGGTTAATTGAGTTAACTGCCAAAGAATTCGATTTACTTGAGTATTTACTTGCCCACCCCCGACAAGTAATTACGCGCGATCGCATTTTAGAAGAAGTCTGGGGCTATGACTTCATGGGCGATTCCAACATCATCGAAGTTTACATTCGTTACCTACGCCTGAAACTCGAAGCAAATAAAGAGAAGCGGCTCTTACAAACTGTGCGCGGCGTAGGCTACGTTTTGCGTGAATCAGATAGGGGCTAGGGGATGAAGCAGGGGAAAGTATACTGAGCGAAGTCGAAGTATACTTTCCCCTGCCCTCAAATAATTCGTAATTCGTAATTCGTAATTAACAAATTGGAATTCTCAGCGTTTGTTCCATCGGAATACCACTCCAAGAGTTGAACACTTGGTTCCAAAGGCTAGCGACTTCCCAAATAGTACGGGCGTATAGCTGTCCACAAGACGAATCGCGATCGCATTGTGGAATCAAATCAAGCCCTAAAATTTGGTGTTTCATATCAGCTGCTTGATGAACTAGCCAATAACCTTTAGGAATCAACCCCAACTCCGCCAACTTAGGGTTGACAGCCGAGTAGAAATCACATGCGATTCCCTCTGTGATTAAATTTAGTGTAATAATTTGATGTGCTACGGGTTCACGCATGACCGAGTGAATAAAATACGAGCCTAAAGCCAGAGTTTCTAATGTTGGTGGTACTGAAGTTGGTTCTTCATCAGTTTTTAACAAGCCAAACTCATGCATCCAATTAGCCAGATCTTCTGGGTGTGTTACTTCTTCAGCAGCATGTTCGCCAAAAGCGTCGCGAAAACGCGGGTCTTGGCAACTACCGTAGCGTAATGCTACTGCCGCTGTAAAGTCGCAAGATAAATAATACAACTGCCGAATCCATTTCAAGTCTGCGGGAGAATCAGCCACAGCTACTGTTTTGTAAAACACACCGCTTCTAACAATATTTAGATACTTTTGTGCTAAGTCTCTAAGCCATTGCATGGGCATTGTACGAGTTAGCATAGTAACTCCTTTTTTACCCTTTGTTGGGTAAAAACTCTATATTTCTATCTCTATTAAAGCCTTAAATTAATTGATTGTGTGTAGATTGCAATTACTTAATATTAAAAAAATAACTACTATAAATAAATAGGGATCAAAGATTTTGATCTAAAAGTAGCTTATACAAGCTGCTATTTTTGATAAAACTATAAAAATAGCAACAAATCCATTGCTAAGGGCTTAACATAGAGCATATCTAACAAAAGATTTAATTATTAAATTATTTTTAACAATTGTTAATCTACAAAGTAGACTTCGTTTGTATGATGGCGAATTCGATTAGGCAACTCTCAGCCAAAACTCATCAAATTGAGGATTAATTATATTAGGCTACATAAGGTGGACTCAATCTCAAAAGTGCAATGACTTATCTCGAAACAGCGGCTCAATTTTACAGTGAAGCTGCCCAAACACCGCAAGTTGGGCTTTGTTGCGTTCAAAGCACACCTCTACAACTACCTGGACTGCAAATTCCTTTACTGATGCAGGAAATGAACTATGGTTGTGGCACCACTGTTCACCCTACCGAACTAGGCAACCAACCAACTATCTTGTATGTCGGTGTTGGGGGTGGGTTAGAAGCGTTGCAGTTTGCTTATTTTTCTCGCCGTGCAGGTGCTGTAATTGCCGTAGAACCCGTTGCACCTATGCGGGAAGCTGCTGCACGCAACCTAGAAATTGCTGCAAAAGAAAACCCTTGGTTTGAGACTAGTTTTGTAGAAATTCGCACAGGTGACGCTTTCAACTTACCTGTGGCTGATGCTTCCGTCGATATTGTGGCGCAAAATTGCCTCTTCAATATTTTTGAACCAGAGGATTTAAACCGTGCTTTGAAAGAAGCATATCGCGTATTAAAACCAGGTGGACGCCTGCAAATGAGCGATCCGATCGCAACTCGTCCAATTCCGGCACATCTGCGAGCCGATGAGCAACTACGAGCCATGTGTTTATCAGGCGCTCTTACCTATCAAGAGTATACTCAGCAGATTATAGACGCTGGCTTTGGTCAAATTGAAATTCGCGATCGCCGCCCTTATCGCCTATTAGATGCTCCAACTTATAACCTCCCAGACAACCTACTTCTAGAAAGTTTAGATTCTGTCTCTTTTAAAGTTGCTATTCCAGAAGATGGAGCTTGTATTTTTACTGGAAAAACAGCAATATACGCTGGGGCTGAAACATTTTTTGATGACGCCGCAGGTCATTTACTGCAACGCGGTATTCCTGCCGCAGTGTGCGATAAAACTGCTGCTAAACTTGCAGTTTTCAATCCCCAAGAAATCATTATTACTGATTCAACCTGGCATTATAGTGGCGGTGGTTGTTGTTAAATCAGTCTTGAAAGTGGAGAGTAGTGAGAAGCCACTCCCTGCCTAAGCAAATAATTTCATGAATCAAGTCAAATTCCATTTACCAATGCAAACTAAATCACTATTAACACCATTTAAAAATAAACTCAGTTCTCCTTTGAACAAAAAGGAGATTCGTGTCCTACAAATTAATTTAGGTAAGCGATGTAATCTTGCCTGTACACACTGCCATGTTGAAGCTGGGCCAAAACGTACAGAAGAACTTTCTTCAGAAGTTTGTGCAAAATTAATTGAATTAATTTACAGATTTCCCCAAATCCAAATTATCGATTTGACTGGCGGCGCACCAGAAATTAATTACGGTTTTAAACCATTGTTAGAAGCAGCCAAGGCAAATAATAAACAGATAATTGTTCGGTCAAACTTAACTATCTATTTTGAGGATGGTTTTGGTGATTTACCTACATACTTTGCTCAACATCAAGTGAGAATAATTGCCTCTCTACCTTGTTATTTAGCAGATAATGTTGATCAGATGCGTGGTACTGGCGTTTTTAATAGTTCAATTAAAGCTTTACAATGGCTTAATCAACTTGGCTACGGTCAAGATCCAAACTTAATTTTAGACTTGGTATACAATCCCCAGTTACCCACAAGTGAAAAATTTTCCTTGGCTCCTGAACAATCCAACCTAGAACGAGATTACAAAATGTTCTTGCAAGAACATTTTGATATTGTATTTAACAATCTCTATACCATCACTAACCTACCAGTTGGTAGAACTCAAATGCATTTGGAGCGCAAAAAACTTTACAGCAGCTATTTGCAGTTTTTGGAATCGCATTTTAATCCCAGCACTGCTGAGCATTTAATGTGTCGCGATGAACTTTCGATTGACTATTTAGGCAATGTATATGATTGCGACTTTAACCAAATGATGAATCTGCCTGCAAAAACTCACAATGGTGAAGTTCTAACAGTTGCTAAATTGCTAGAAGCTGATAGTTTAGATTTAATTGATGAGGTGCAAACAGCAGCTTATTGCTATGGTTGCACAGCTGGGTGTGGTTCTAGTTGTGGTGGAGCCTTGGTGTAAAATTAGTTGAGGTAAGAAATTAAAAGCTGTCGCATTTAAAACTTTGTCTTGGTAATTGCTACTTTTTCCTTGATCCCTATATTCCAGCCATATCAAGAAATCAAGAGTTTTTAATTGAATCCATAACTATCTCTAGATGTCAGAGAATGATTATTTTGTTACAACTTTTGTTACGGATACATACGTAACAGAGAAATGGGTTTATGATGATGTTAGTTAAGTCTCCTCACACCACACCAAAAAACCGTGGAATCCTATAAATTTCCACGGTTTTTATTTTTTAATTGCAGAAAAAACAATTCCCTCTTTCCTCTCTACACTGATATAGATGTCATGTTGGTGATCATGATGGCGTTGCAAAGAATTCTGTTACCAAAACTGTTACGAGCGTGCGGCAGCTTGGCAGTTACTTTATGATGATACCTAGTTAAGCTCCTCACACCACACTAAAAGCCGTGAAACCTCGTGTTTCACGGTCTTTTTCTTTTATGCCTGGTGATATCATGTCCAGATCATGTCAAACACAATTTACTGAGTGTAGTTCACTACCCAATACTATACAAGCAGTTTTTGACTGTGGTGTGCGGCGTATTCATTTATGATCATCATATAAAAATCTCTTTTTTAGCAAAATGTCCGATTGTAGTTACGCCATTTTAGGAACTGGTGCATTAGGTGGCTTTTATGGTGCCAAACTGCAAAAAGCTGGTTTAAATGTCCACTTTTTGCTGAAGAGTGATTATGAACATGTCAGTAAATTTGGTTTGGTTGTTGAGTCAAAAGATGGTGATTTCACCCTTAGACAAGTCAACGCTTACAATAATGTCGAAGAAATGCCACAATGCGATGTGGTGGTGGTAGCACTAAAGACCACACAAAACCATTTATTGCCGCAGATGTTGCCGCCTGTCGTCAAGGATGATGGGGTAGTGTTGGTATTGCAAAATGGACTAGCGGTGGAAGAAGAAGTTGCCAATATAGTTGGCAATGCCAGCATCATTGGTGGGTTGTGCTTTCTCTGTTCTAATAAAGTCGGAGCAGGACATATCCGCCACCTCGACTATGGACAAATTACATTAGGGGGATATGCCTCTGGTTATGATCCTACTGGGATTACAGATAAGATGCGGCAAATTGCCAATGACTTGAAGAGTGCTGGTATTTCAATAGAATTAGCTGAAGACTTATTACTAGGGCGATGGAAAAAATTGGTGTGGAATATTCCTTATAATGGACTGTCTGTAATTCTCAACGCTAGAACAGATGAATTAATGTCCTATATCCACACCCACAAACTAGTTGAACAGTTGATGTATGAAGTTGCAGCAGCATCCAAAAGTTGCGGACGCATCATTCCTGATAGCTTCATTCAAACAATGCTGGATTACACCGTGAAAATGCAGCCTTATCGTACCAGCATGAAAATCGACTATGACGAAAGGCGGCCTATGGAAGTAGAAGCAATTTTTGGGAACCCATTACGGAAAGCGCGTTCCTCTGGTGTGGATTTACCGCAGATTAGCTGTATATACCAACAGCTAAAGTTTTTGGATGAGATGAGAAGAGTGGGAGAGCGGGAAAACGCTTAATTCTTCTGCCACTTTGCATTTTGTCCAACGCCAAGACTCTTTGGTACAGGATTTAGTAACGTAGGGATAAGGGTTTCAGTCTCTAAAATTGGGGATGGTTCAAATGGTACAGCTAAAAGCAGGTATTCAGTCTGTTAAGTTCTTATTTTTAGGGGAAAGTTGAAAAAATTTTCTGAAACTCTTCTGAGTAAAGGTTTTAGCTGAACTTCCCCCGATGCAAATGTACTATACAAGCCTTCAACCCTTGGTACGTAATTAATTTAGGCTTTGCTGCAACTATTAGCGTACCCATGTAAGCCCTGGAACTATTGGTATATCTGGGGTACTAAAAATCGGGGGTCAACGCTTCAAGTTCTCTCCGCAAGCCCCTTTGACAATTGTAAGAGCGTAAGAGCGATTCAAAAAAGTTTGAAAGTCGCTCTGGATAGGAGTTAGCCCTTTTTGCTTGGGGGGAAGTTCAGTTTTAGCCTACGCGTGGCGGCTGGTGATAGGCTCGCTACTTTTGGCCCTACTCAGACTAGGTTTTAGAAAAAAACTAACTTTTACCTAAAGTTTAGGATTTGGCAGACCACATCCACTAATTTTGGATTCATATTTATTCTTTCTAACGGTACAAGACTAATAAATAAAAATAGTGCAAGTTAAGAATAGAGCAATAAAGATAGATTCAGGTGTTGTTTTTAATTGCATCGGCTCTACCTTTAAATCTGATATTTAATACAGGAAAGATTATCATGACACAGCAAAATGCTGCCCAACTTTTGAAGGCTGTGAAGGAAAATCAAGCATTAAAAGAAAGACTAAAAGCAACAGAGAACCCAGAAGCCTTTATTAAGATTGCTCAAGAGAGTGGCTATGACTTCTCAAAGGAAGAACTAGAGAGAGAAATTAGCAAATTATCAGATGAAGATTTGGCAGCCATTGTCAATCCAGGCTGGGGAACTAGACGACACATTCATCCTAGATAAGTGTAAACAAAATTCTGTGGCTGATATCTTGCACCAGTCCCAAAAACCGCCATAGGTTAGAAACCTATGGCTAATAGCAAAAGTCCTCTCAAGAGGACTAAATCTCACAAAAAGCATAGATTTTAGTCCACTTAAGTGGACTTAACCTAATAAGAGCGAGAATTTATTCTCTGGCGGGAGATTGGGCAGGTGCAAGATCTAAGGTGGAGAATTTTACTATAGATGCACATAAAACAGGTTTTTATACCACAGGCAATATTCGTCCACAAATTTGACGGTTTGTAAGTGGACGAGGCTCTACCATGCTCTGTGTCTTCATTCTAGGATTTGTATATTATTATACTACCATGAAAGTGACACAAGAGGGATAAGGTGGGTACTGCCATGACGTTAAAAATCAAGGTTTGAGCGAATCGTCGGCAATACCCGCCTAATAAAAATTGCAATAAGGCAACTTTTAATTGACACATTTGCACTCAAACGATTTATACTATTTACTTAAAATTTACTCCAACTGCCTGATTAGCATCTAGGCAGATGCTTTCACTTATTCCAAGAGTTTTATCGGAATTTCCAGCCATGATTGCTCAAGATGAAGATTCTTATTCTTTTGTTAACGACCTCTTACGAAAAATTAGAATTAGAGAAGCTCAGCTCAAGACTGCACAAGAAGCTAATTTAGTCTATGTGACTGAAGGATTAGAAAATCAATTGTTAGAGTTGCAGCGTCAACTATCAGATTCACATGACCCTCAAATACAATCGTTAATGAGTTTGTTAGACGATTGAATTGCCTGACTCTGGATTCTTTTGTTCCTCCTCCAGTACAGCGAATTGACAGCGATATCGCTAGCCGCGCTGGTGTTGATTTGTGTATGCTGCGCTTGGACTTGATGCATCCACACATTAACGGCAATAAATGGTTCAAGTTGAAGTACAATCTTTTGGAGGCTCAGCAAAATAATTTTAAGACGTTGCTCACCTTTGGCGGTGCATATTCTAATCACATATATGCGATCGCAGCAGCTGGTAATCTTTTTGGTTTCCGTACCATTGGTATAATCCGGGGAGAGGAAAGGCTACCCTTGAACCCCACCTTAAGTTTTGCTAAACAGCAAAATATGCAGATTGTATACTGCGATCGCCTAACTTACAAGCAGCGACATACAGCCAGATTGCAAGCAGAACTACAGCAACGCTTCGGGGAAGTATTTTTGATTCCTGAAGGTGGTAGCAATTTGCATGGTGTACGCGGTTGCACAGAGATAGTTAACCAATCAACAGCATTTACTACCGTATGTTTAGCCTGTGGTACAGGTGCTACACTGGCTGGAATTGCACTCGCACTACACAAACAACAGCGAGTAATTGGTTTTCCTGTACTCAAAGGTGGAGAATTTCTCAACCAGGAAATTGAAAAGCTGATAGCCGATTACCTGGTTTCGGGTTTACCTGTAGGTGCGAGTTCTCCCGCATCTTGGCAACTGGTATGTGATTATCACTTCGGCGGCTATGCCAAAGTTAACAAAGAGTTGTTACTTTTTAGCCAAGAGTTTGCACAAGCGCACGGTATATCTTTAGATTACGTATATACCGCAAAAATGGTTTACGGAGTGATGAATTTGATACAACAAGGATGGTTTAATAGAGGCGATCGCCTGTTATTAATACATACAGGCGGTCTACAAGGCAACCAAGTGGCCAGTCTCCCCTTGGACATTTAATTCTCTTCTACAAATGACAAAGTTGTTTTGCGCGATCGCACTATGTAAGGCATCAAGTAAAAATAAGTAGTGCGAGCATCTTGCTCGCGCGGGCAAGATGCCCGCACTACAAATATTAAATTGTTCAACTTATTTTTACACGAATCCTAACCGGAGGTTTACCCGAAGCGCGGGAGCGATGTCTGCGTCGGGCTACGCCTACGCACTAAGCAGAAAATGGCGATCGCATTCTGAACCAGCCTAACGAGTTGTTCTGCAACTTCTCTGTAATTTGGGTTATCACATGAGGCGGGTGGTAGAAAGCATCTTTTAATTACGAATTACGAATTACGAATTACGAATTACGAATGTTACTCTCGAATCCACGATCGCAACGACCGGATCACCGCATTATCATCGTCCGTATCGTTGCTCTCCTCCAGAAATCGCTGTAAGTCTACCACAGAAACCATTGGGAACGCAGCACTGAATTCACAATTTAGATAGTTCCCGTCATGAAGCTGTTTGATTTCAATCGCCTGCACCGTATACCGCCACACTTCGGGAACCTGTAAAGACTTATAGATAGGCAATCGATGGGTTGAAGAACTGGTAATGTCTACTTCTACAACTAGATCTGGGGCTGGGTTGTTGACCAAATCCAGTTTTCTACCCCGAATACGACTTGCATTTTGAATATAGAATCCTGAGTCCGGTTCTACCCCTTGTTCCAGGTCTTCCCGATTGAGAGTCACAGAGCCAACACCCCGCACTTTCAGGTTGAGTTCTTCAGTTAGGGCTACAACGATTCGTTCCAGCAAATGTTTGATAAATTCGTGCAGATCAGACGGCATTGTGATTTCAAGCACCCCATGATCGTAGGCGAGTTGGGAAGACCGATGATCTCCCATATCTGCCAGCATTGCCTGATAGGTTTGCCAGCTAATGTTATGCAGTACAACCCGCTGGGTGTTTTGCTGATGGGAGGGGTTTTGAAGTAGGCTAACCATAGGCAGGTTGACTCAAGAGTTCCCTGATTCAATTCTACGGCAAAGAGTTGTCAATCTCAAATCCTCGACTTCGAGAAATTAGTGAAGTGATGCTTCTTTGGCACTCAAATCAACTACCAAAGTTGAGAACCATCCTCGTAGATGCAGATAGTTCTAGCTCTACTTCACGCAGGGGATTATCTTTTTACTTTTTACTTTTTACTTTTTACTTCTTAAAAGGATGTAGAAACCCTGTCCTCGACGGGGTAGTTCATGAAATCTTAATGTTATTCCTGCGAGGTAAATTGCGGCGTTGTAAAGTATCAGATTTCACTAATTTCCAAACAGAGTAATAGCGATCGCTGTAAACAAGCTCTGTTTTAGAATTATACCTTTTTTCGATTGCCTTGCGCCAATTATATGTAGGGTTAAATAAAAACACATCAGCAAAACTATCAGGAATTCTGGGAACTTTTTGGTCTTGTACTAATACGAATTTTACTTTTGGTTGCAATAAATAGCTTAAAGAAAATACATTACCATAATTAGTACCAAATGCATCACTAACTACAAGAGGGCGAGCAGTTTGATTGATAATTTGAGCTACTTGGGGGTTGCCATAGCTCATACCTTTATTCCACCACGTATCTGCTTGAATACTCACCCTCGAAGAAACTAGTCCACAAATAATTATCAGTACTGTAACTATTTGCCAGATGAGCCGACGTGACAAGTTTCCATAATATAATTGCGTAGCTAGTAGATAAGCAACAGCTAATTGAATCCCCAAGTAGGATGGGATTAAATATGCTTCTGCTACTGAACTAATATCTCCAAAAATTAAGTTTGGTAACATTAGAGGTAGGGCTGGCACTACAATCAATATCAAAATAAATAACCAAATTTTGTAATTAGTTGTACGGCAAAGAAAATAAAGTGCGTATCCTACTAAAGTTAAAAAAACTGGTACAACTACATAGCTAAAAGGATTTTCTAAGCCAAAATTCAAATCAAAAAATATTCGACTTAATTGGATGAGAGCAAATGGAATCACAGCCATTGAATTTGACTGCATTATTGTTTCTGTTCCATCTGCGGAAATTAAAAATTGGAAGAAGCTAGCGATAATAATTGCCATCCAAGGCATGAAAGCTAAAAATCCCACTAATGATGCTAGCAAATAAGCCCTAACTGTTTCGTTTAGCTGAAATCTATTGGTAATTAACACATAAATTCCATGCGCGATCGCTACAAATCCACTCCACAAAAATGTGTACAAACTAAGTGCTAAAGTAACTGCATAAATGCTCCAATTAGCAAAGCGATCTGGTGGTTGTTTTTCTGGAGCTAATTTAGCTTTATCTTGTGGTTCTAACCTAATTGCACGCAGTAGTGCAGTACTAGAAAGTGATATACTCAGTAACCAAAGTATGTATTCTCCTGCTTCTTGAGCATAAACAAGGTGGATAGGAGAGATAGCCATGAGTGCGATCGCTAAACCAGGTACTGATAAAGGTACATTAAATAATTCCCGACATAGCCAATAAACACCAGGGAAAATTAACAAACTCATCAAAGCCGACAAACTTCTAATCGCCGTCACCGAATTGCCAAAAATTGCTAACCATAACCGGGCAATTACATAATAAAGTGGCGGATGTTGAGAGTCCTCCATTACCAAAGTCATAATTGTGTCATTTAAACTTTTATCAGAATTGACACCTTGGAATAGGGCAAAACTCTCTTTATCAATGACTTGACCGTTAAAAATTTGCTGTTTTACTTGAGTTGTTGTGTAACCAGAAATCCGTAACGAAGTATAAGTTTCATTATGCCAGTAGACTTTACCTTCGATATTAAAAAAACGAAACAGTATACCCATTACTAACAAAAAGATAACTAAAAACCGCAACCAACTCGGAGTAATCTTGAGATGGTGCATAATCCTAATTTGTAATTAAAGAACACATGTAAAAATTTGATTTAAGTGGGTGCTAATTGAGGAAATTAGTGATTAACACTTCTACTCTATTAATTATGAAAATAATTGAATAAAATTGTATCCAATATCGCAAAAACAACTTTATTTTTGTAACGGAGATGCGAAGTAGAGTAAAATATCATAAACTCATAATCAGCACAAAGCTACCATGCAAATTCAACGAACTTTTTCTGGTGCATCTTGGGAATCTCAAGGAGGTTACTGTTGCGGCATTAAAATTGGAAACCACATTTATATTTCTGGTACTGCACTAATTGATGCAGCAGGAAGTGTTTTTGCTCCTGGTGATGCTTATGCAAGATATTGATATATAAGGTTTTTACAAAACACAGTAACCCCATTTGGCAAAGTCGGCAATATTAGATATTGTTAAGAAATCAATAGTTTTGAACTGCCGATCAATAGCTGGAAGGCTACATATTTTAGCTCCGATATTCAAATATGCCTGGACAATTTTAGGAATCTCCACATGACATGCATCTGCACAATCTTGAGGAAGTTCCAAACAGAATTGAGAATTAGGATGAACCAAAATACTAGGATGCATCAAGTTATGTTGCTGAAAATAATTATAAGCAGAAGCTGCTTGCCAAGGAGATTGTGTAAGTAATGATGCACAACCGAAAAAATATTGTTTTCCACTTATAATTAGATACTTTGCTAGCCCTTCCCAAAGTAATAAAAGTGCCTGAAGATTTCGGTATTCTTTAGCTATACATGCGCGTCCCACTTCTACAGATGCTTGAAGTATAGAATCGGGAATTGTGCTGAGATCAAATATATCAGCAGCATCGAAACCAAATCCTTGAGAGGCCATTGTATAAGTTTGCATTCGATAAGTACCAATTGTGCGACCAGTTTGTTGAGAAATGAGCATCAAATGATGACAAACTTCATCAAACTTGTCTTGATCCATTTGAGTTATGCTAGAAGTAGAAAGTCCTAACCCTAGTTCTAGATTAAAAACTTCAAAGCGCAACCGAAAAATAGAATCTAATTCTTCGTCAGTTGAAGCTAGCCGAAGAATATAATTTTCAGTTTGTAGAACAGAAAAATCTGTAAGGGGAAAAGGAGAACTCAGTGGGTAATCGATGTTGCGACTAGAAAATTCCATTGGGGAATGGGGAATGGGGAATAGGGAATGGGGAATTGCGTAAAGCCTACGGCATAGCTTCGCTTAGAGCGAGGTATGAGCGTCTGAAGGAGCGTCATTGCAAATTACGAATTGGTATTAGTTGTGATGTTTTCTTGTGATTAGCTATTTAAATTAAATTTCCATAACAAAACGTAATTACGAATTACGAATTAGTCTGAAGTGTTTTTATTATGGGGTTATTTTTTGAAAAAATCTGGTAATCAGATACAAAATTTTCTATTTATATAGGTCATAAACTAAGCATCAAAGCCAAACACTAAGAAACTTTCAAGCCTGTTCCCTTTAAAAAGAAAGCCCCCAGATGTAGCCGGGGGCTGAGATGATTTCGCTTTGCGATCGCCTTTTCTAGCCTATCCAAATCAATTACGATGATTATTGCTGTAGCGAACCCTAGTACCTGCCCACAACAACTTTTCTCGTAGTGTTTGATAGTAAGAATTGTTCTCCCGCAAAATAATAAACTTCGCCCGACAATCTGCCATCCGCACATCAACACGGTGTCCTGGCCAAATTGAAGTAGCTAATACTCCATCCGTCCACAACTTGGTACTCAAATCGTAATCTCCCAAAGGCCAAACACTCACAACAGAACCAGGGGGTAAAACCAAGGGACGGCTAGAAAGACTCATTGGACAAATGGGAGTGATGGTAATCGCCTCCATGCCATCGTGCATGATTGGGCCATTAGCAGAAACGGTGTAACCTGTAGAACCTGTGGGAGTGGAAATAATCAACCCGTCTCCTACATATTGATCGACTACCTCACCATCAATTTCCATTTCGAGAATTGAGGTAATCATCCGGTCGGCAGATGCAGGTTTAACGCAAAACTCATTCAAGGCGAGGTAACGTTCCGTCACAGGTTCTAAATTTGTGCGATGACCCTCATACACCGCCGCTTGTAACATCATCCGGCGTTGGACAGCATAACGATCCTCCAACAGCCGATCCCAAATCTTTTCCGTATCTTGAAACTCTTCCACAGACTCAGTTAAAAACCCCAGATGTCCTCCCACATTCACTCCTAGAATGGGGATACCAGCCGGGGCTAAATGTCTGGCACTAGTTAAAACAGTACCATCACCACCAAGTACCAAAGCCAGATCGATAGGTTGACCTGCTGATGCCAAAAACACTGGATAAGGGTTATCTTTTGGCCCGCTAGGCCCCATCAGCACTTGGCAAGAACGATTTTCTAGTTGTTTAGCACAGAGTTCTGCCCAGCTTTTACTCTGGGCATCTCGCGCCTTATAAGCAATGATTACCTGCTTGAGTTGCACGCACTGTTACCACTTCAGGAGATTAAACTGCTCCATATCGACGGTATCGCGATTGCGATAAATAGCTAGCACAATCGCCAAACCTACCGCCGCCTCAGCAGCTGCCACAGTAATCACAAATACAGTGAAAACCTGACCCTTAATTAATGTTGAGTCAAGGAAGTTGGAAAATGCCATTAAATTCAGATTAACAGCATTCAGCAGCAATTCAATCGACATTAACACCCGCACGGCGTTACGGCTAGTAATTAGCCCATAGATCCCAATGCAGAACAAAGCGGCTGCTAGTAATAAAAAGTACTGAAGTTGCATGAGTCAGTTGTCAGTTATTCAGTTATGAGTTAGTTGTACTGAGTGGAGTCGAAGTATCAGTTATCAAAAACTGCACAGAGGCTTAGATATTGGTATGAGCAATCGAAATTAGGTGTTAGAAAAACTTTTGCCAATTCCCAATTCCCCATTCCCAATTCCCTAGTCTCGACGCGAACCACCACGATAGCTATCATCATCGCTTGAACCACTGCCAGTTTTTACCGCTGCCAGTTCTCTGGGGCGTTCTGGCAAAGTTAATACGGTTTGCGGCAGTTCAGAAGTTGAAGTTGGTTCTGGCAAGTATTCACGACGCGCCAAAATAATTGCTCCTACCATCGCCATGAGCAGCAAAATAGAAGCCAATTCAAAAGGCAGTAAAAAGTCAGTGAAGAAATGTTCACCAATCACAACTATGGAACTTTGACCAGCTAGACCGGCTACAGGAGTAGTTGAGTACGCCCAAGGGGTTGCTAACACCATCGTACTCAAAAGACCAAATAACCCCAGACTAACTACACCTGTTAGTACTTTCCTTAACCAGGCGCTAGGAAATGGTGCAAAATCTTGGCGTTTGTTTACCAACATAATGGCAAACAAGATTAGCACGTTTACCGCTCCAACATAAATTAGTACTTGGGCTGCTGCTACAAAATCACCATTGAGCAACAGATACATCCCCGCTATGCTGATGAACACACCACCTAGCATAAAAGCAGAATAAACAATACTGGAGAATAGCACCACACCAATAGCTGATCCAATCATCATGGCAGCTAGGATGCCAAACGAAACAATCTGTACTCCTTCCGCAAGATTCACTATTTTTTGCCCTCAGTTATTGGTCATGAGTCATTGGTCATTGGTCATTAGTCATTAACAAAAGACAGAGGACAAATGACAAATGACAATTTATTTTTCTGTTTCTATAAGGTCTTTAGGATTTGCACCTACACGAGGGGCATCTGCTGGTAAGCCATGGGGGTCGAGGACGCCTTTGGGCAGGTAAACTAGTTCACGTAATGGTGTCACCATTGGATCATCTGTCACCTTGTAGGGGAGACGACCTAGTGCTACGCTGTCATAGTTCAATTCATGGCGATCGTAAGTGGAAAGCTCATACTCTTCTGTCATTGATAGACAGTTAGTTGGGCAATATTCCACGCAGTTACCGCAGAAGATACAAACTCCAAAATCAATGCTGTAGTGGTTGAGCTTTTTCTTTTTGCTGGCTTTGTCGAATTCCCAATCTACTACAGGCAAATTAATTGGACAAACGCGAACACAGACTTCACAGGAGATGCACTTATCAAACTCAAAGTGAATCCTACCGCGAAACCGTTCACCAGGAATCAATTTTTCGTAAGGGTACTGGACGGTGACTGGACGCCGCCGCATGTGGTCAAAGGTGACAGACAAACCCTGACCGATGTAACGACCGGCTTGAACTGCTTCTTTGGCGTAATCGCCAACTTGCTTGAGGAATTTGAGCATTTTTTGTGTCTCTCTCTTTTTTGTCATTTGTCATTAGTCCACAGTTCAAAATATTGACTGTTGATTGTTGAGTGTTGACTGTTGACTAACCACCAAAGGCGACGGGAAAAGCTAGTTTGAGGGCTGCGGTGAGGAGGAGATTTACCAAACCTACTGGTAACAAAAACTTCCATCCTAAATCTAATAGTTGGTCAATTCTGACCCGTGGTACTGTCCAGCGCAACAGGATGGCGAGAAATACTAGAAAATAAGCTTTGAGTAGGGTCATGGTGATGCCCAGAGAGGCACCAACTACTTGTAATACGGGGTTGGCTTCACTGACTCCTAGCCAGCTAGCTACGACGCTAAGGGGAATCGGAAAATCCCAACCACCCAGGTATAAAACTGCTACTAAAAGAGCAGAAAGTACGAGGTTGACGTAGGAACTTAGATAAAATAGGGCGAATTTCATCCCTGAATACTCAGTTTGATAGCCTGCGACTATTTCCTCTTCAGCTTCGGGCAAGTCAAAAGGTAATCGTTCGCACTCAGCCAAAGCGGATATCCAAAAGATGATAAAGCCGACTGGTTGCCGCCAAATGTTCCACCCAAGGATGCCATAGCCGGATTGTTGATTGACAATATCAACGGTACTGAGGCTATTTGACATCATAGCGATCGCCAGCACACTCAGCGCTAAAGGAATTTCGTAACTAATCGACTGTGCTGCTGCTCGCAAGCCTCCTAAGAGGGAGTACTTATTATTAGATGCATAGCCAGCCATTAACAAGCCAATCGGCTGAATGCTAGACAATGCAATCCACAAGAAAATCCCCATCCCCACGTTGGTGATGATAATATTCTGTCCAAAGGGGACGATTAAATAGGACAGAAACACCGGCAACACGACAATAATCGGGCCGAGGGTAAATAGCAAGGGGTCAGCTTTAGCCGGTACAATGTCTTCCTTAAATACCAACTTCAAACCATCCGCCACCGGAGCCAGTAGTCCTAAAGGCCCAATATACTCAGGGCCAATTCGTTGCTGTGCTGCCGCTGAAATCTTCCGTTCTAGCCAAACACAGACCAGCACCCCGACTGTTGCGCCAATTAGCATCAGTATCATTGGCAGTGGCATCCAAATCGCTTTGGCTGTTCCTGGGGGTATTCCTAAATCCTTAAGGGATTCAATAAAAGTTCCTTGGAGGTCAATTCCTGAATTCATGTTTCCACTCTTTAAGTCATCGAGTCATGGTGAGCTGGGGACTGGGGACTGGGGACTGGGGACTGGGGAGCCAGTCGCGTGCGGAGGTGTCCTCCGTTGAGCGAACTGGCGTGACTGGGAAAGAATTTTTGTGATTCCAATCTTTAATTCCCAAGCCTTAGTCCACAGTCTCAAAGCAGCGTTTTTCCTCAACCATATCCAAGGATTAGTTAGGGACTACTTGCTGCAACCCTTGAAGTTTTGTTACTAATTCCCATGCCTAGTATATCGTTGGATGGTTTTTGCCCTCTGAAGCGTTATGAGAAGTTCTACTTATGGTCAGCATTGGAATTGGAAATGAGGAACTTGGGGCCCCCACTCCTGGAGGATACAGCTGGCGAATAGGGGTAATGGGGAATTGGGAGATGAGGAAGAAATTTTCCCCGCGTCCCCACGTCCCCGTGTCCCCGCGTCCCCCCATCCCCCCATCCCCGCGTCCCCGCGTCCCCGCGTCCTCTTCCCCAGTCCCCAAAATTGTCTAACGCAGATCAATAGGGGTATAAGAAATTTCGTGACGACCGTTGTAAATCTGGGTGGGACGGAAAATCCGGTTTTCTGCTAGCTGTTCTTTCCAGTGGGCTAGCCAACCAGCAACACGTGCGATCGCAAATATTGGTGTAAATAAGTCTGTGGGTATGCCCATCTTTCTGTACACCAAACCTGAATAAAAGTCAACATTAGGATAGATCCCTTTAGAACCGAGTTTTTCTTCAACTACTCGTTCCATTTCTTGAGCAATGTCATAAAACTTGTCTTGCCCAAACTTAGCAAACAGCTGTTCTGCTAACCTCTGCAAAATTGTGGCTCGTGGGTCTTTGACTTTGTAAACACGATGCCCAAAGCCCATAATCTTAGATTTGCGTTGCAGCAAATCTTCCACGTAAGAGCGTACATTGTCCACAGAACCAATTTCTTCCAACATCTGAATCACTTCTTCATTGGCTCCACCATGCAAAGGCCCGCCTAAAGTTCCAACAGCACTTGCAACTACGGCGTAGGGGTCTGTCAAGGTAGAAGCTGTCACCCTCGCACTGAAGGTGGAAGCATTCATTGTATGTTCGACGTGAAGTATCAAGCAGATATCAAAAATTCTCGCCGCTAGAGGATCTGGTTCTTGCTCATTGAGCATGTACAAGAAATTAGCAGAATAGTCTAAGTCATCGCGAGGGCGCACTGGGTCATTGCCTTTCCGCATTAACTGGAATGCTGCTACCATTGTGGGAATGGTTGCTATCAACCGCACCACAGAATCCCGAATGTAAACGGGGTTATGTAAATCACGGCGCGAATAAAATAAGCCTAAAGCAGCTGCTGAGGCTTGTAGAGCATCCATTGGATGTCCGCTTTCGGGAAAGCATTTCATCATGTCCCGGATGCGATATTTGATTCGCCTATGATGCCGAACTTCATGCTCAAATGCTTCGAGTTCTTCCCTGCTTGGCAATTCACCCCAGATTAAGAGATAAGCAGTTTCTAAGAATGTACTTTTTTCTGCTAACTCCTCAATTCGGAGGCCACGATATTCTAGTATTCCCTTTTGCCCATCAACATAACTGATACTCGATTGAGCGGCGGGAATGCCTTCTAGACCAGGCTTGTATTCGCACACCATCATGGCAACACCATTTACTTTCTGAAATATCTGATCACGCTAACTTACCAGAAATTGTTGTTGCCATAACAGTAGTCTTTCTCACAACAATTCTTTGCGAAATGTTGCAAAACTGTTACAGCAAGTACTTGGGTGGTGTCAACCAAAACATTTGACTGCAACCCAGAGGCGAGCCTGTTTCTGGTAGTTTTATCCCAATCATACCTGCTTTTTTCAAGACTAAACCTGCTTTAATTTCTCCCCAAAGCAAAATTTCTGCCCAATTTGTTAAACCAGGCTCATGTCCAACCAGTGCCAGTTGGGTATTTGGTGAATAATTTTTTGGTTCTAACCAGTCTCTAAGCCAATGAGAAATTTGACCATCAGGGGCGAGGTAGTTTGATTCTTCCAAATGGGAACTTAGACCAGTTTCTACTAAAATTTCAGCCGTTTGGCGGGCACGCACTAAGGGACTAGTAAGAATTAAATCAAATTTTAGACCCAGTTTGACAAGTTTTTGGACTACTTTCTCTGTTTTTTGTCGCCCCTCTTTGGTTAGTCTGCGTTCTTCATCTTTAATTCCATTTTCTCTTTCTTCGGCAATGCCATGACGAATTAGATACAGTTCCATAACTTGATTCTTGAGTGCTGAGTTAGGAGTTACGAAAATTAGCGATCGCTCTCATCTTTTAAGATAACTTCTTCAGCCTCTAATTCCGCTTCGTAAAAATCGGTCAGCCAGTTCTTGGATATCACTTAGTAGGCGAGTATTTCTGGTAAAAGTTGACTAACAGCGAGTTCGATTTCATTTAAGCTATTCATGAGGATAAAAGTCTAAGTCTAGTATCTCATCGACAGAAAAAGGACAGGCGATCGCAAAATTTTCCTCCAATAAACCAGTTTCCACCATGGTCTCTCGTCGCGCTCTTTGATAAGTAGTATTAATCCACTGTCCATCATTTAAAAAACGGTGCAAGCTGGGACTTTCTTGCAGCAATTCATCTATATTCAGTCGTTCACGGGTAATAGTTACTTGCCAATTGTGGGTACGACGTTCGGGTTGATATTTCCATTTCAACAAATGTGACAATACTAACCGTAATGCACTCTGCAACGCTCGCTGTTGACTTTTACCCAAGTCCACCATTTCCTCAATTAAGTGTTCTAAATCCAGCGCGTCCCACTGATGCGATTGTAAAAGCTCTGCGGTTTGCTGTATCCAAGCATAAAAATCTTGCTCATACAGGGTTTGTAACATTTGGAGTTCTCTAGATTTCACGATCCTCCTCCTGAGCAAGATTGAGATGTTGATATCAAGGGTGTTATGAACTAGGGACTAGGAACTGGGGATTATTTTTAGTAGGGTGCGTTATGGACTTTAGTCCTAACGCACCGAGTATCTCTCTTACTCTGACTGAATTGGGTTATCTTTAGGATTCACCAACCTCAGTAGTTTTTGCTTAATTTGAGAATCAAATACTTCCCATTTCATTTTTGCATACGCAGAATTTTCGTTGCTGCCAGATAGGAAACCCATAGGAATTTCAAAGCCGCCTGCACTGGTTCGTCCACCACCAAAAAAGCGTCCTGTGCTGTCTTGTCCAAAAGCTTCTTTAATAAATTCGTCGGGATCTAGGGTAAGTTTGGTGGTTCTCAGGGAGCCGATGACTATTTCTAGTTCTTCATCTTCGTCGTGAACGATACCATAAACTACTGCGGTATGGACGTTTTCTTCGGTGACGAGGAAGTCAGCAGCTTGGGGAATAGCATCTCGGTCATCGTAGCGCAAGTAACCAACGCCGGCAATGGAAAAGTTGTTTTGCACGATGCGATTTTTGAGCGATCGCTCGATCACATCCATTACCCGTTTAGAACGATTCGCCTGTAAAATTGCATTCAGCAGTTGTGCATCATAAAATCGGCTCAGATACGCCGCTGCCATGAAATCCTCTTCTTGCGCTTGCATGAGCCGATTTGTATCCGATCGCAAGCCGTGCATTAAGGCAGTAGCACATTTAACATGTTGGCTAATGCTGCTATCTAAAGTCAAAAGTCCAGTCTGAAGATACTGTGTAAAAATTGTTGCTGTCGCTCGTACATAAGGACGAACATCTACAAACTCTGCTTTGAGTTCCCCCTGTAAACTGTGATGATCGATGAGCGCTACCAGTGGAATTCCTGCTTGCTGTATTGCTGATAAGAGCTGAGAAGTAGTTCCCTGATTATCAATTAATACAAAACCTTGATATGATGATAGGTCTTTGCTTTTTAAGTTTTGTAATGTCCATCGCTGGACAGGTAAATTTGTCAGCTTCACCAAAGCAATATTTTCTTGGTGGCTCAAAGTCCCAGCATAGATAATTTCACATTTGATATCGTATTGCTGAGCAATTAATTGATAAGCCCAAGCAGAAGATAAAGCATCAGGATCAGGAAAGTCTTGCAGAATTAATAACTGACGCTCATGCCGATGCGCTAGAAGAGTTTGTTGCAACTCTTCTGCTTTCTGATTTGCCAAAGAGTTACCACGCTGTACTGAATAGACACCCCCTTCACCCGTTGATAGGGGTAAGGACGGACGAGTAAGTGCAAGTTCTGTTGGCTCTTTGTCTATTTCAGCGTCTTCTGGATTCGGTTCTGTAGTCAATGACAAAGTTTTTAACTGAGTAACAGGAGGGTTTAAGTGCATAGGAAAACTTGTCTCAAACGTGCAACTCTATTGAGTTATGAAGTAATACTACAACTAGCAATTTACTGATTTAGCCCACAATACGATCTTTGCAAAAATATTAAGACGTTGCACTATATATTTGAGTATATTTTTTGTCAACGACAGCACTCAGCAATTAGCTAAAATATTGTGAAAGTCTATACAAAGACTGAAAAAAAACTTGGTATTGGGGAATAGATCAAGCAACATTACATACAATTTTTATCCTTTTGGAAGATTTTGATTGAGAACTGATATGTAGCAGTCCATTCTGATTTTTGAACTTACTTGCGTACATCGAGAAAATAGAGTACAAGAATACTGAGTTTTTTTCAAAAATCAAATAGGATCCCTATATAGATCCTAAATGATTTGTGAAATATTGCATATAGCTGGTGACTATTAACTGTCAACTGCTAAAAACTAACAATTATCACTCGTCTTTTTCTCAACTCAACTAAGACGAGTATGGTTGAGTTTTAATATTTATCAGTCTTAGAGTATATAGACAACTTCAAACTTAGTGATTTAAATGACAGCTAATAGCCTCATTCAATCGGTAGATAAGCGATAATAGCTCTTTTGAGATAAATACAAGAAATGTAACAAACAGAAGTTATGAGTTAGGAGTGAAAATATCGGAATTTGATTTGATTTCTAAAACAAACTACGAGAAAATACGTACAAATATATTTTTTTAGTAGCAAACAATAATCGATTAGCAATACTAAGCTGCGCTCGTAGAGTTACAAGAATTAAGTAATTGTTGATGCGCTCAAGCTTTCAGCAATATTAAAAGCTCCCGTCTGCTAGACAAGCTTTTGGCTGAACTTACATCATATGTAGTTGTTATAGGTAAAATACGTAGTCTTTAAGCTAATAATCATTCAAATTGCATCCCCGCGTCTCCCCTTAAGCGCGTCCTCCGAAGTTTGCTCAACGGGGGGAACCCCCGCACGCAACTTCTCTTTGCGTCTTTCTGAGGCAAAGGATTATGCAAGTTAAAGGCAGATTAGCTTATCTGAGGTCATTTTTGCGGACACAGCGCATTTGCCCCAGAAAAGAATAAGCACAGACCCTTGATACTTATGCAGATAAGTGTGTTAAGTTGTCATAAACCTATAACATATTTTTGCCACTCTTGATGCAATCCACTCTTGAGATGTTTACTAACCTCAAAATAGAGACTGCTGTAAGGTTGACGGGGAGGGTGACGCAAAAGCATATGAGCTTCGTGAGGTGTGCGACTACCTTTTTTAACATTGCAACGCACACAAGCTGTAACTATATTTTCCCAGGTATCACCCCCGCCACGCGATCGCGGTATTACATGGTCTAAAGTCAACTCGTCTCCTGCATAACCGCAGTATTGACAAGCGTGACCGTCGCGATGCAATATATTCCGACGGGTAAGAGGAATTTCCTTGTAGGGAACGCGTACATAATGACGCAACCTAATTACGGTTGGCAACGGAAAATCCGCGTAAAGGAACTTCCCATTGTGTTCAACGCGTTCTGCTTTGCCTTTGATCAACAAAACCGCAGCGCGACGCCAGCTTGTTATGTTGAGCGGTTCGTAAGAGGCGTTTAATACTAAAACCTTCCCCATTGATTAACGCTCAAGGTATTAGTTTTACATATATTAACACAAATATACTCTGCTTGGCAGATGAGAATAAATTATACTTCCGAGATAGTCTGGAGGATGGGGAATGGGGAACTCGGGGCCCCCGCTCCCGGAGGGAGTGGGGATTAGGGGTAATGGGGACGCGGGGAAAATTACTCCCTCATCTCCCTCATTCCCCCTTGCTCTCTTGTGCGTGGATAATAGATAGTCTGTTGGTGGTGTGATAGGAGTCAGGACAAATGTTAAGTCGCAAGCAAAGCCCCAGTGTTGCTTTTGATCAGCAGTGCGACACTTACGCGTGGTTTTCGCAACGGGCTTGGGTAGAAATTGATTTAGAGGCTTTGGCGTACAATGTGCAACAATTGGTGAAATTTTTATCGCCACGCACTCAGCTAATGGCGGTAGTGAAAGCTGATGCTTATGGGCATGGGGCGGTAACAGTTGCCCAAACAGCGCTACAATCTGGGGCTAGTTGGTTGGGAGTAGCTACGGTTCCAGAGGCTATCCAGTTGCGGGAAGGGGGGATTAAAGCTCCAATTTTGATTTTAGGGGCTACCCATACACCAGAGCAAATTCATGCGATCGCTCACTGGCAACTCCAACCAACGCTGTGCAGTCCTAAGCAAGCTTTAGTATTTTCTAATACCTTAGAAGCGATTAACTATAGTTCACCTATACCTGTACACATCAAATTAGATACGGGAATGTCTCGCTTAGGCACCAATTGGCAGCAAGCAGCGGAGTTTGTACAGTTAGTTCAGCGTTTACCGCACCTGCACATTGCTAGTATTTATTCGCATCTAGCAACGGCAGATAGTGCCGATGCCACGGTCATGCAAGAACAGCATAGACGATTTGAGGAAGCGATCGCTCAAATTAGAGCAGTGGGTATTGAACCACCTTGCTTGCACTTGGCAAACTCAGCAGCAACTCTGGCAGATCCAGCCCTACATTACGATATTGTACGAGTCGGTTTAGCTGTTTATGGACTTTACCCAGCACCTCATTTACAAAATGCGATCGACCTCAAGCCTGTTTTGCAAGTAAAAGCACGAGTTACGCAGGTAAAAACAATTGCCCCAAAAACGGGTGTTAGCTACGGACATCAATTTATTGCCCCGTGCGAACTGCGCCTCGCCGTCGTTGGCATCGGTTACGCGGACGGTGTACCTCGCAATCTCTCCAACAAAATACAAGTGTTAATTCGCGGTCAGCGAGTACCGCAAATTGGCACAATTACAATGGATCAGTTAATGCTGGATGTGAGTTCTATCCCTGATATTCAAGAAGGAGAAGTTGTCACTTTGCTGGGGGAACAGGGAAAAGAAAAAATTTCCGCCGATGATTGGGCAGAAAAACTAGACACTATTTCTTGGGAAATTCTCTGCGGCTTCAAGCATCGTCTGCCGCGCGTGGCTGTGGTTTGAGGGAGATGCACTTCGACTTCGCTCAGTGACCGAGGGAAGACGCAAACAGAGGGAGACGCGGGGACACGGTGAGTGTAAATGAAAGTTTCTCCGTGTTCCCGCTTCCTTTTGGTTCCCCATTCCCCAAAAAATCTGTTATACTAGTGTAGTTAAATAACGCGGATGTGGCGGAATTGGCAGACGCGCTAGATTTAGGTTCTAGTTCCGCAAGGAGTGAAGGTTCAAGTCCTTTCATCCGCACTTTATGGAGACGTTGCAGTGCAATGTCTCTATTTTTTTGAGAATGTAACGCGGTATATAGGCGATCGCATCAGCATCAAGCTTTAAACGTATTATGTGGCTTGTGGAGTAATTTATCTCAAGATGTACTCTGCCCGTTTACTGGACATGATGTAACTACCCCAAGAAATTACAAACATTTTGATTAAGTATAATTAATCCTATTTAAGTTACATATATATACTAGATATTTAATATCTTCAATGCCAGAGTAAAGGCTGTGATTGAATTAGAGCGTTTAACAATTATCGCTATTATGTATAAATTGTACAATGTATTAAATAATACTGTTTAATAATCACCAATTACTTTGAAGTTAGATAGATTGTCGCTGTATCAATCATCAAATAAATATCTGTACTAGCAATAACTCAGAAAATTTATCATCGTAACTGAGATATTTTTTAAGTATTTATACGTTAATTTTGTCAGATCTTATCTAAGTTAAAGATAAATATTTACGTAAATATAAACACTGAGATGAAAATATATTGCTGTCAATAAAACCAGTATTATTCCTGTAGTCAGATTAGGGCTACTCAATGGACAGTAGCTTCATCTGGCCTTGACATTTTTGAAGTTTATTCTGTAAAAATGTCTTTCATCTCAGTACAAGTAACAAAAATTATAAGTAGTTACGCCTGAACTGAGATGATTAAATCGCAGGATAACGCCATTAATGTCAGGTTTTACCGCAAACCAAAATTAAAACGTTGTATTTTACAATACACAAGCGTTCTACCTGTTATTTGATTTCAATTGTGCAACAAAGCTCTCTGTAAAAACTTAGTTTAAACGTATCGAATTTAGCCCAAGCAAAAGCAAAATGAGTACAACTCCTATAGGTAGCTACAGGTTGTTCCAGAAACTACATCCGCTATCTCTATTGGCACAGTTAACTAGTCGCCATGCTACAGGTAGCTTAAGAGTATTTACAGGAACAGTTTCTTGGTCAATCTATCTAGAGGATGGTAAGCTTACTTATGCCTCTTACTCAGATAAATTGTTTGAGCGGCTTGATAGTCACTTGCGCCGCTTAAGTCAACAAATTCCCTCTCTCAACAACACCACTCGCGTGCAAATGCGGCTGATGTTTGAAACGAAAAATGAACATCAGTCAATACCAAATGTAGACTATCAAGCTATTTGCTGGTTAGTGAGTCAAGAATATATTACCTCTGTGCAAGCAGCAAACCTCATAGACGAATTAGCTAAAGAAGTACTGGAATCATTTCTGTGCTTAAAAGAAGGCAGTTATGATTTTGATCCTGAAGATTCTTTGAATGGATTACCAAAGTTCTGTCATTTGGATTTGCGGTTAATAGTTGAATATTGCCAGAAGCAGTTACGAAATCGGCAAAATATCAAGTCATCAATTCCTGCTAATGGAGTTTCTCAGGTTTTGCCAACAGCAAAGCCGACTCAAATTCAGTCGCAAACGTCCAAAAAAATCAATTTTGAGATTGCTGAAGATAGAAATCATAGAAATAATCAGCTACCTATCAATAAAACTACATACACGATTGCCTGTATTGATGATAGTCAAACAGTATTAAATTCTATTAAGCATTTTTTGGATGAAAACACATTTTCGGTTGTCATGATCAACGATCCGGTGAAAGCTTTAATGCAAATTTTGCGAAGCAAGCCGGATTTGATTTTACTAGATGTTGAGATGCCAAGCTTAGATGGTTACGAACTATGTTCTTTATTAAGGAGGCATTCAGCTTTTAAGAATACACCCATTATTATGGTGACTGGCAGAACAGGATTTATCGACAGAGCTAAGGCTAAGATTGTTAGATCATCAGGCTATTTAACCAAGCCTTTTACACAATCAGAATTACTCAAGATAGTGTTTAAACACATTGGTTGATTTAGTAAGAACAAATAAAAATTAGTCAGTTTTATAACCTTGTTTTTATTTTTAGGAGATGTGATAGTGAGCCTGACTTTGCTTGGCACAATTCTGATTGTAGAAGATTCTCCCAGTGAACTAGAACTGATGAGTCATTATCTCAAAGAGAGTGGTTACAATGTCATTAAGGCTACTGGTGCAAAAGAAGCGTTAGAAAAGGCTACATCACAAAAGCCTGATGTGATTGTGACTGATGTTGTCATGCCGGGAATGAGTGGATTTGAGTTATGTCGTTCCTTAAGAAAAAATCCAATTACTGAGAAAGTACCAATTATAATTTGTAGTTCCAAAAACCAAGAAATTGACCGTTTGTGGGCGAGGAGACAAGGTGCTGATGCATATATCACTAAACCTTATACTCGCGATCATCTTTTGCGTACTATTAAATCTGTAGTGATTTGAATCAATGAATAGTTCAAAAGTGAAATTGGCTTCCAAGCCACAAAATCATAATAATTTAGGAGATGGTTATCTTAAATTTCAACTAAATCAACAGACTGCTGCTGTTTTGGCAATGAAGCATACACAAGAAGCGGTTATTTTACCTGTTGAATCTGTTACTGCAATGCCAAATATGACCACTTGTATTTTAGGGTTAATGAATTGGCGCAGTCGGATAATTTGGCTAGTTGATTTACCAAGAATGTTTAATTTAGAATCTTTTGATAATCGGCTGCGACAATATAATGTGATTATTGTCCGGGTAGAGTCACTACTTTTGGGTTTAGTTGTGCAAGAGATTAAAGGTACAACTAAGTTTATACCGGAAGATATTCACTCGCCTATCGGACAAGTGGAATCTAGTTTAGTTCCCTATTTACGTGGTTGCGTTGTGCAAGAAAAAGAAATATTTTTGGTATTAGATGCACAAGCGATCGCTCAGTCTTCTATTCTCCGTAGTGATGAGGTTTGACTACTAAAATCAAGTATTTTTAGTGTGCTGATTCACTTTTTATAGAGGAGTATTTTATGTTTAATAAAACTGACATGACTAATAGTAAAAATGTTCAGAATGGAGCAGCGTTTATTGCGTCTCAAAAACTCACTGATCATGTAGTACAACTTCAGGCTAATCCTGAAAATGTGAATAATTCTTTCCCCAATAATGTAGTAGCCTATTTTAAAAAGCTCAGCTTGGGAACGAAGGCGGTAATTTTGGCGATCGCAATTGGTACAATACCAGTAGTGACAATAGGTGCGATCGCTTATGGTTTGGGGAGCAAATCGATGTCTAAGCAAATTATTCAATCTCAGCAAACAGTAGCCACTGATGTCAGCGAGCAAGTAAACCGTTTCATGCTAGGACGATATAGCGATATTCAAACACTAGCAAATCTACCATTTTTGACAAATCTGCAACTGAGAGCAAGCACAACCAAAAAAGAAAAACAAGCAGTGCTAGATCGCTTAGTTGAGGCTTATAAAGTTTATGATAATATTGCTGTCTTCGATATTGAAGGTGACTTAATTGTTCAATCTACAGGCGAAACTCTAGATCACCTCAAAGACAGTAGTTATTTTCAAGACGCTCTTAAAAAAGAGATGACTATTATTAGTCAACCAGAAACTGCAAGCAATACAGGGTTATTGAATATCTACATCGCTGCACCTGTGAAAGATGTAGTCACAGGTAATACTATTGGCGTGATGAGAACAAGTATGCCCATCAAATATTTGGATGAAGCAATTAAGAATTATGTAGCCAATAAACAGCAATATCATTTACTAAATGCTGCTGGAAAAGTTTTGCTCAGTTCCCAAAAAACGTTGGTAAATAAAGAAGCCAAAGCAGAGTATCCTGGTTTAGCAAAACTGCTAGCAGCAAAAAAAATAGATAGCGTCACAACAGTGCAAAAAACACAGCAAAAGCAAGAATTGCTCAGCTATGTACCATCTCAAAAATTAGAAGGATTACCAAACCTCAACTGGCAAGTACTTCTATCTACAGATACAGTAGTTGCCTTTGAACCGCAAAGACAGCTGTCATGGATGATAGTTATCGGCACAGTACTAACAGCAGGTATTGTGAGTGCGATCGCAGTGTGGTTGGCTAAACGGATTGTACAACCAATTTTGAATGCTAATGCAGCCTTGACAGCAGTTATTCAAGGCGAATTTAATAGTACTCCCCTTCTGGTAGAAACAGCAGATGAATTAGGAGTATTGAACGCCAATATTAACCAAATAGCCGAGCGATCGCAATTTTTAGTTAAAGAGCAAAAAATGGATGCGGAAGCAACCAAACTCATTGCAGATATTACCCTCAAAATTCGCTGCATCATCACAGCAGACTATATATATCAAACAGCAGCTCAAGAAATACGGCAAGCGTTAAAAACAGACCGAGTAATTATTTATAAATTTAATCAACACACTTGGGATGGTAACATTGTTGCTGAATCGATAGCTGATGCTTGGCCGCAAATGATTGGATTGTATATTGATGACCCCTATTTTCGTGAACAGCATCTAGAAACTTATAAAAATAGACAAGTACAAGTAATCAATAATATTTATCAAGACCACAGCTTAAAAAATGCAGATGCTTACACTCAACTCCTAGAAAGATTTGCCGTCAAAAGTAATTTAATTGCACCGATTATTGTCCAAGAAAAACTCTTGGGTTTACTGATTGTCCATCATTGCGAAACCCCTCGGATTTGGCAAAAATCAGAAATTAACCTATTACAACAGATAGCTAATCAAATTGGTTATGCCTTAGAACAAGCCCAACTATTAGAGAAGTTAGAAAAAGCCAGAAATCATCATACCGAACATGACATTGAAGAAGAGTGGGAACAAAAACAAGCGCTACACCTACAACTCTCCGATTTGCTCAACGCTGTAGAAGGTGCAGCCAGGGGTGATTTGACAGTGCGTGCAGATGTCACCGCTGGGGAAATAGGTACTGTAGCGGACTTTTTCAACTCAATTGTAGAAAGCCTGCGGGATATCGTCACCCAAGTACAACAAGCTGCCAACCAAGTTAATAGTGCCGTCGATTTTAATGAAGGGGCTATTCGCCAGCTAGCAGACGAAGCACTCACCCAAGCCGCCGAAATCAACCGTACCCTGAACGCCGTTGACGATATGAAGCAGTCTATCCAAGCCGTAGCCGAAAGTGCCCAAACTGCTGCCACCATTGCCAACCACGCAGCCCACACCGCCACAAAAAGTGGACAAGCAATGGACTTAACAGTACACAACATCCTTTCCTTACGGGAAACAGTTGACGAAACCACCAAAAAAGTCAAACGTTTAGGTGAATCATCGCAACAAATTTCTCGTGTGGTATCTTTAATTAATCAAATCGCCATCCAAACCAACTTACTAGCCATCAACGCCGGTATTGAAGCAGCACGTGCAGGTGAAGAAGGGCAAGGTTTTGCCGTAGTTGCCGAAGAAGTAGGCGAACTAGCAGTGCGTAGCGCCGCCGCCACCCAAGAAATTGAACAAATCGTTGAGAACATCCAACGAGAAACTAGCGAAGTCGTACAAGCAATGGAGGTAGGAACCACCCAAGTCGTAGAAGGCACCTTAATAGTAGAAGAAGCCAAACAAAATCTGAGTCAAATTTTAGACGTATCGCGTCAAATTGACACCTTAGTCCAGTCGATTTCCGCTGCCACAACATCTCAAGTAGAAACATCACAAACCGTCAGTCAACTAATGAAAGATATTGCTGCCGTATCACAACGCACTAGCGATTCTTCACGCCTAGTTTCCAAATCTTTACAACAAACCGTAGAAATTTCTCACCAATTGCAAGAAACTGTGGAAACATTCAAAGTTAGTTAAATTTGTCCTTAAAAACAGAGAAGAAATATTTTTCTAGCTCCTTATAAAGCTCATAAAATTCCAACTCTTTCTCTGCGCCTCTGCGCGGCAGTCGCTCATGGGGGAGACCCCAAGACCGCGCTACCTTGCCTCTGCGTGAATAAAAAATGACTAAATAAAAAATCATGTCACAGGATAAAGAACTAGAAATACAGATGCAATTTCTGGAAGAAGCAACTGATTATCTAAATACCCTAGAAGGAGTATTATTAGAAATCGACACCAGTAACCGCATCGATTTAGAAAAAATAAATGCTGCACTTCGAGCCGCACATTCAATTAAAGGTGGTGCGGGGATGATGGGATATCGTGCGCTAAGTGATTTAGCCCATCGATTGGAAGATTCTTTTAAAGTTTTAAAGACTCGCAAAAATTCTTTAGAAATTGATACTCAGCTACAAAGTTTATTATTATCTGGGGTTGACTGGCTGCGGCAGATTGTAGACTTGCTCTCAGGGGGGAATGCCGTTGAAGAACAATGGTTAGCAACCTTTTGTTACCCAATTTTTGATGAGTTGCATGAGCGTTTAGGCGATCCTAGCCCAGAGGACGCCACCACCATGCTATCGCCGGAAGACGGGCAAGACATCATCCCCTTGCTCTTTGAAACCGAGGTTGAGGTATGTTTGCAGCGCTTAGAATCTCTGTTAGCAGATAAGGCATATCCTTCCTTACAAGAAGAAATTGTGATGATGGCGGCAGAATTGGGTGGTTTAGGAGAAATGCTGCAATTGGCTGCTTTTACCCAGCTTTGTGAGTCCATCACAGGCTACTCAGAAACTGCTAACCCTGATCGCGTTTTAGAAATTGCTCAATTAGCATTGCAAGCATGGCGGCGATCGCAAGCTTTGGTACTCACCAACCAATTGGATAGTCTACCAACAAAAATTGAGTTAAGCGAAAGTGTTTATGTTCCCAACAGCTACACTCAATCTGAGCCGTTGTCAATAGCACAAACAGAATTTTTACCTCAGATTTGGCAACCAGAAGTAATTGAGGAAATTGAACCAGAAGAGGAAAAAATTGCAGCTAACTTTGCATTGATAAATGCAAATCTGATTGATGACATCAATGTTTTGAGTATTCCAGAGTTAAACACAGTAATTGCTAGAGAAAATACAATTACAGATTCTCGCTTTGTAGAACGCAAAGGAGAAATAGTTACTGTTGGGAAAGAACGCGATATTCAAGACAATACTGTCCGAGTTCCCAGTAAACAGCTAGAGCAAATCAATGATTTATTTGGAGAGCTGATCGTTCAGCGCAATGGGCTAAGTTCGCAACTAGAAAGATTGCATAAACTCGTTCGTAGTCTTGGTCAAAGAGTGCAAACTCTCGAACGAGAAAATCAAGATCTACGTGCAACTTACAGCAAAATTGTCAATCCAGCGATCGCAGGTAAACAAAGACAAGAGACATTAGAGGGCAACCATGAATTTGATACTTTAAACCTGCGATCGCAAGAAGTTCTGGAGACCATTGTACAAGTACAAGAGGTCACAACAGATATTCAACTGAGTGTTGAAGATACAGATCAAATTGCTCGCAAACTTAATAAAACATCCAAGCAACTACAAACTAAGCTCAACCACATTAGGATGCGCCCGCTGTCTGATATAATCGAGCGTTTTCCTAGAGCATTGCGCGACCTCAATGTCGAATATGGAAAAAATGTTCAACTGAAAATTGAAGGTGGTAATACTTTAATTGAACGCAGCATTTTAGAGGCTTTAAGTGAGCCATTAATGCACCTGTTAAGAAATGCTTTTGATCATGGTATCGAAGACCCTACCACCCGTCGCACTTTAGGAAAACCGGAACAAGGATTGATTGAAATTACAGCCACTCACAGCAGTAATCGTACTATGATTAGTATGCGTGATGATGGCCGAGGAATTTCGCTTGAGAAAATTCGTGCCCAGGCTTTAGCTATGGGATTAGATGCTTCTTTATTAGCTAGTGCTAGTGATGAAGAACTATTATCACTCATATTTGAACCAGGTTTTAGTACCTCCGACCAAGTAACCGCCTTATCTGGTCGCGGTGTGGGAATGGATGTGGTTCGTAACAACCTCAGACTAATTCGCGGCGATATCAAGGTTGATACTGAGTTAGGAGTTGGCACTACCATTACTCTATCAGTACCGTTTACACTTTCTGTAGCGCGGGTTCTCCTAATAGAAATTAACAAGATGCTTTTGGCATTTCCTACAGATGTTGTTGCCGAAATCTTTTTATTGCAGAACGAGCGAGTGTCAGCAATAGCAGGTAAAGAAATTGTCAATTGGCAAGGAGCGACACTACCACTAATTTACCTTAGTCGCTATCTAGAATTTAATTGTCCGCGCTATGATAGCCCAGAGTTAGAAACTCCACCAGCAATTAATACTAATAGCGTTTTAGTAGTTACAAGCAACAACCAACCAGTAGCGATAAAAGTAGACCGTTGCTGGGGTGAGAGAGAAGTTGCAATTCGCCAAGTTGAGGGCAATATACCTCTACCCCAAGGCTTTAGTAACTGCACAGTTATGGGTGATGGTCGAGTTGTAGCACTAGTTAATATCAGCGAATTACTCACTTGGGTAGCTAATAATCAGCTTACCCCCAAAGATCATCAATTACCATCAGCAAGATTAAAGACAGCGTTCCTCAATTTTGATGAAGACAAAGCACCAGCACCTCTTGTTAATCAGAAAGGCACAATTTTGATTGTGGATGACTCGATTAATGTCCGCCGTTTCTTAGCTTTAACTCTCGAAAAAGGAGGCTATCAAGTAGAACAGGCCAAAGATGGTCAAGATGCCTTAGAAAAACTTCAAAGTGGCTTGAAAGTCCAAGCAGTAATTTGTGATATTGAAATGCCTCGCCTTGATGGATATGGCTTTTTAGACCGTGTTAACTCCAATACGGACATGAAAAAGATTCCAGTTGCGATGCTCACCTCGCGCAGCAGTAATAAACACCGGCAACTTGCAATTCAATTGGGGGCGCGAGCCTACTTTTCTAAACCTTATAATGAACAAGAATTACTTAAGACTCTAGAGGAGATAATCTATCCTGTAACAGATAGAGCAATATCTAATTAATATCAATATATTAAAAAATTTTGTAGAGATGCTCTATAGGGCGTCTCTACTACATGGGCGATCGCTTTTGCATTTGTTATATTTATCTCAATAGTGGGCATTCTAAAATTAAACAATCTGCTTCATCAATCTCAACAGTAAATTTCATCTATTTAGAGAGTTTATTTAAAGATTTATTGATACTCTTAAATATTCTTATATTTTTATTTCTTTCATTTTATCTTGAGAGATTTTATCAGCAAAATAATATTGCGATCGCTACCAACCTATGTTAAATTTACCAAAAAACTCTGGCTTTATCTTAATTATTGATGATAGTCCCACAAACCTCTTAGTACTATCACAAATTCTGCAAGGAGCAGATTTATCAATCCGAATCGAAATTGATGGTGAAACTGCCTTAAAGCAACTTGAACAAGATAGTGATCATCCCGAATTAATCATACTAGACGTACACATGCCGGGAATTGATGGCTTTGAAACCTGCCGTCGGCTAAAAACAAATCCCCAAACCTGGGATATTCCAGTAATTTTTATGACCGCAGCTACGGATATTGCTAGTAAAGTTAAAGGTTTGTCTTTAGGGGCTGTAGATTATGTTACCAAGCCATTTGCTGAGGAAGAAATCTTAGCTAGAGTCCGAACGCAATTGCAAATGCGCCAATTAAATAAAACCCTCCAACAATGGAATGAGCAATTAGAGCAAAGAGTAGCAGAACGTACTGCTCAGTTACAAACGACGCACATGCAATTAATGCAGCAAGAAAAGTTTGCTGCCATTGGTCAATTAGTAGCTGGAGTAGCGCATGAAATCAACAATCCCATCACTTGTATAGTCAGCAATATTATGCCTGCTTATGAACATATAGCAGGTTTAACAGAGGTTATCAGTCTTTATCATCAGCACTATCCAGTTCCAATCCCCCAAATTCAGCAAGTTTTAGAAGATCGTGATATTGAGTTTGCTCTACAAGATTTACCCAAAATCCTCAACTCGATGAAATTGAGTGCTGAAAGGATTAAAGAAATATCTGCATCATTACGAAATTTTTCTAGAAGCGATTTATCCAGCAAAATATTTGTCAACTTACATGATGGGCTAGATAGCACATTACTAATTTTAGGTCATCGTTTGAAAGCAAGTGGCGATCGCCCAGAAATTGAAGTCAGCAAAAATTACGGTAAGCTACCCGAAATCGCCTGCTATCCGGGGCTAATGAATCAAGTATTTATGAACATTCTAGCCAATGCGATCGATGCTGTAGAAGACGTGCCAAACCCCACTATTCGCATCTCAACTCAAATGGCAGATTCAGCAACAATATTAATCTTAATTGCCGATAACGGCGTGGGCATGAGCAAGGAAATTAAACACAGGTTATTTGAGCCATTATTTACAACTAAAGTATTGGGTAAAGGCACCGGTTTAGGATTATCAATTGCTCGGCAAATTATTGAAGAAAAGCACGATGGTAAGCTGAGCGTTGTATCAGAATTAGGTAAAGGAACAGAGTTTATTTTGAGTTTACCTGTGTTTTGAATGGGGACTGGAGAATGAGGAGGTAAGCTAATCTGCCTTTAACTTGCATAATCCTTTGCCTCAGAAAGACGCGGGGACGCGGGGACGCGGGGACGTGGGGACGCGGGGATGCAATTTGAATGATTATTAGCTTAAGGGAGGCAGGGAGAGAATAAATAATTATGAATTACACGCTTACGCTTCGTAGCGGTAGCGTCAAGCCTACGGTATAGCTTCGCTTAGAGCGAGGTACGAGCGTCATTATGAATTCCCAATTCCCAAACTAAGCAAACTCTATAGTATCAACAAACCCTAAAACATTTTCCTTGATGTACTCGGCTTCTTCTTCAACAGTACCAGGAGTCTCACCATTTAAAAAACTACGCTGACTGCTAACTATATACAAAAAGTCACTATTAATAAAGGTGAGTAGCCCTCGGTATGCATCTAATCTCGTGGCAGTGCCATTATTTTCTTGCTTGGAAATTGTTGAACCTTTGGGCATATCAACCAATACGTAATAAGCCCCATCTAAGGTATCTGTCAAATACTCGGTGTGCTTGACAACAGCATTTGGTACATTAGCAAAAATTGCTTGAGGTACATATTTTTCTACTAGAATTGACTGGAAATAATTTTCCTGTCCTACAGATTCTAGTTCCTCCATTTGTTCTTCAGGAAAAGGATAATAATCGATTCTTAGCAAAACACCAAAGTCATCAGAAAAACCGACAACCCCTTCTTGGCTTTGAACTCTACCACCTTGCTGAGGGTCAACTGGAATTGGGACTGCAAAATTACCTAAAGGTGACTCATAAACCTGTTGTCCATAGTCGTCTAATGACACTGTGATTTCATCGTCGTCTGCAAATTCTTCGTCTTCTGCTTCTTGAAAAGCAGCGATTACTTCTTTAACAATTTCTTCTGCTTCTTCATCCTCAACTTCCAAGGCTTGTTGTAACTTTTTGAGGTAAGGTTGTTTCTGTTCAGGAATAGCAAGTTCTTCCACGTTGTCTAAAAGTACAATTACCCCAGCGGCAAAACCATCTAATACTAAATCATCTGAAAGTGCATTTTTAGCACCATTAAACAGAGGGCCTATTCCTTCATCTTCCGCAATACCTAGCAGCCTATCAACTATTTCTGCTATTTCATCTTCTGAGTATTCTTCAAAGACCTCAAATTCCCAAAGAATACCAGCTAAACCTTCTATATCCACATCTTCTATCGATGAATCAGCAATTGCAGAGACAACTGCAATTGCTGCAACTGCTTCTTCTGGACTCAAAGATTCTTCTGTTGTCTTTGGTGAGTTAAAAACCTTGTCATATTTAGACATAATTGCTACCTTTATCAAATCAGTTAATTAGAGACATACAAAAAGCGATTGGCAATATTTTCGTAAAAACTTGGAGATGTCCAATAACCTTGGTGTCCTTGATTACCCCAAGATGCTTGATATTGCATTTCCACGTTATCTAGGTTTTCATAGTAATCTAAATGACCGCTAATCGGGTCTTTCAAGTGGTAATAATTGACCCAATCCACTTGATCTAGTTGATATACTACTGGGTTGTTGGTCAAGTATGGACTTTGCAAAGCAAATTTTGGCTTTACACGTAAGGAATTGAGATGTTCTAAAATTCGCTGTCTAATATACTGTCCCTCTTGTACCATTTCTCGGAAGAAAAAAGCAATTTTGTCTAATGGTGAACCAAAGGTAACTAGTCCTTTAAGCTTACTGAGCAATAAACTTTTACCCTGATCTGCGGAAAGACTTGCTTCAATACATAGGAGGTTTAATGTATCATAGGCAATACAACTACCAAGAGAATGCCCCATTAGTATTACTTGGTCATAATCTGCTTGCTGATCTTTAAGAATTGCTTTTAGTAAAGTTAAGGATTCTGTAAGAATTTGCTGGCGGATCTTTTGATAAGGTGATTTGGGGTCGGTAATGCTGTAAATAGCAATATCACCAACAAAATTTACTAAAGGTGGAGTGGCAAGTTGTTTACTCAGCTTCCATGCTGACTGCAAAAACCAACCACTGAGAAATGGGCCGATAAAAAACAGAATTATCCAAAGCACCAGTCGCAAAAGTGGATATATTAAGTTAAATAAACGTAAGAATATTGCGAGCCAACGCAGACGGAATGTAAAGAAACTTTTCTTTTTCTTGTTGGCAAGGAGTTCATTTAATAGAGGTTGATTCTCCTTGCGGCTGTAAAAATCGATTGTGCCATCAAGTGTGCGCTCAGTCCACTGCAATATTTCTGGAACACTAATTTTATTGGCTGTATCAGCTGCCCAATAGTATTCATGAATATCAATTAGCCAGTCTTGAGTAGTGTCAGTTGAATGCAATCTCACAAAGCTTTCTGTCCAAGCAGAACCAGTGGCGAATCTACGTCTGGCAATTAAGTGTTCTAGCTTGAATGGTAAACCCTGTTTGTCAAAATATTTGAGCAAATTTTGGGCGAAAAAATCTACAGTTTCATAAGGATTTTGTTCACCAATACCGTGGATGAGCAAAAATGCCGTGCGGCCTTGGGGATATCTGACGCCAATATTTGGAAAACTCATGATCATCACCATTTTTAGAAAAAATATGGAAGCATTGCGATCGCAGTCAAAGTCAACAAATCATGACTGCTAGCAGCTGCTACATTCTTTGATTTTTATCCTCTAGCAAGTGAATTATATCTATTGATATAACCATAAACTAGCTTGCGATAGATACTTGTATCGTAGGAAGGATGGCATAATCCCGATGTTTGTAGCAACACATGGTACTTGCAGATGCAATACTAACGGTTATACAAGCTTAAAACTCCATGAAACCCTGAATCTTTTATGGTAAAAACTCCTCCATCTCAGTCTTCACCAGAGCAGTACAAAGTTGAGTCTCCACAGGCAGAAGTCGAAGCTATTATACAAGCAACACCATCAGATACTGAGATTGACTTAGAGTTTCTGTATACTAGGGATATTGAATTTCGTCAAGAGACTATTTACTTTCTTGTCGTTGATCGCTTTCATGATGGCGATCTAGACAACAGCGAAGGTGCTAATTCAGAACTCTATGATCCTACAGGACAAGATTGGGGTAAGTATTGGGGTGGCGACTTACAAGGCGTCATCGACAAACTAGACTATCTCAAAAACATGGGAGTGACCGCCATTTGGTTAACTCCTTTATTTGAGCAAGTTGAAGAGTTGTTTGTCGGCAACGCTGCCTTACACGGCTATTGGACAAAAGACTTCAAGCGAATCAATCCTCGCTACATCGCTCAAGGAGAAAACCCTTCTCTCAACGCGACTCAAGAAGATAGAAGTACGACTTTTGATCGGTTAATTACTGAAATGCACAAGCGAAATATGAAGCTTGTGCTAGATATTGTTTGCAACCATAGTAGCCCTGATACCAGCGGTAGTAAGGGCGAATTATATGATGACGGCGTTAAAATTGCAGACTTCAACGATGATGTCAATCACTGGTATCATCATTACGGCGAAGTGCAAAACTGGGAAGATGAATGGCAAGTACAAAACTGTGAATTAGCAGGTCTTGCAACCTTCAATGAAAACAATACTGAATATCGTCAGTATATTAAATCGGCAATTAAGCAATGGTTAGACCGGGGTGTAGATGCACTACGGGTTGATACTGTCAAGCATATGCCGATTTGGTTTTGGCAAGAATTTACTGGTGATATTACCAATCACAAACCAGATGTATTCATTTTTGGTGAATGGATTTACAGCCATCCTGGTGACGATCGCTCTGTAGAATTTGCTAATAACTCTGGCATGACCATGCTAGACTTTGGGCTGTGTGTGGCAATTCGGGCAGCACTAGCGCAAGGTTCGGAAAATGGTTTTGAGACAATTCAATATATCTTTGATCAAGACCATCGCTACAGTGGGGCGACAGAGTTAATTACCTTCATCGATAACCACGATATGCCCCGCTTCCAGTCGCTGAACCCCGATCCAGCGATGTTAAAGGTGGCGATCGCTCTAATTATGACATCTCGCGGTATTCCCTGTATTTATTACGGCACAGAACAGTACCTACACAATGATACCGATGGCGGTAATGACCCCTACAACCGCCCAATAATGGAAAGTTGGGATACTGATACAGAGATTTATCGTTACATCAGGCTGTTATCTGGCTTACGGCGACTCAATCCCGCCGTGTCAATGGGTAGCCACTGGCAAAAATACCTCATCCCCGATGTTTACTGTTACGTGCGCCGCTACCGTGACTCGTTGTGTTTTGTCGCACTCAACCGGGGTGGAGAAGTCACCATCCCAGAAGTTGAAACAGAGTTGCCAGATGGCGAACATACTTGTGTTGTGACTCGCAACAAGTATGAAGTTAAAGATGGTAAAATTCACGACCTAGTGCTAGAAGAACGGGGAGTAATTGTTTTCAGCCACGTTGGCGAACGGATTAAAGGACAGACGATAGTACGCGTCCAACTCAACGGCGTGCAAACCCAACCAGGCGAAACCATTGTAGTGACTGGAGACTGCCCAGAATTGGGTAACTGGGATATCAGCAAAGCATATCCCTTGGAGTACATCAACACTAACACTTGGTTTGCCGAAATTCCCTTTGATGAGAGTGCAGGCAAGCTGATTGCTTACAAATATGCTTTGTGGCGTGAAGGGCGATCGCCCCTACGCGAAAACCTCGTTCCCCGTCGTTGGGTAATTGCCAAAGAAGGCACCGTCAAATGGCGTGATACCTGGGCATCAGGACGAGAATCATAAAAAGTGCTGAGTTTTGTAAAAATTTTATCAATCATTTAGAGACGCACTTTTGTCGCGTCTCTTTTTCATATCTGGTTTTGAAGGCGATCGCTTTAGTCAGGTTTCTATACAAACGCTCTCTATTATTTCCCGTAAGCTAGCTGTATTTTATCAAACATTAAATCTCTGTTATCTAATTTGTAAACTTTTGCCACTAAGCTAGCGATTATCCAGAATAAATGGTAAATAAAATCTGGTGACTTCAGTATATTTCCGGAAGTGTAGTTTCTTTAAGCTTTGGTTTTGATAATTCATTGCTGAGTTGAGTTTCACTATAACTCAACCAGTATCTTGATTTAATTGCCCGCGATTTGATTGGTTGTACTTTCTAGCAGTATTGGAGTTAAATCAATGGCTACATTCAACGTCAGTAATACTAATGGTAGTGGCAGTGGTTCTTTGCAGCAAGCGATACTAGATGCCAATGCTTTAAGTGGAAAAGACTTCATCAATTTTAATGGTGTGTTTGCGGATACCATCGCTGATACTATTACCCTTGGTGGTAGCAGTTTAATCATTACAGACGACCTGAGCATTAAAGGTACAGGTCAAAAATTATTGACTGTTAGCGGTAATAATAACAGCGGTGTGTTTGAGATAGACAGCACTGCTACTGTGGAAATTGTGGGACTGACTATTGCTAATGGCAACGCTGTAACAGGCGGTGGCATTCTCAACAACGGTACTCTAAATATAAAAAATACTACATTTAGCAACAATCAAGCTAGTACTGGTGGTGGCATTTTTAATAACGGCACTCTCAATGTAAACAACACGACAATTACTAGTAACCAAGCTGATTCTATTGGTGGTGGAGGCATTTTCAACAGTGGTAATCTGAGTGTCGGTCACACTACAATCAGTAGCAATCAAGCTGATCGTGGTGGTGGCATCTATAATGAGCCTGATGCCAATCGGTTTATTACTCTAGAGATCAGCAACAGCTCCATCCAAGATAACACTGCACAAGATGGAGGTGGTGTATACTATAGTGCCCTGGGCGAGAGTAGTGAAAATATCGCACGGATCATCAACAGCACTATTAGTAGTAACTCGGCAGATAGTTTTGGTAGCGGTTTTTACATCAATGGTAGCTCTACCACTATTGTACTGAACAACAGCATCATCAGCAAAAACAATGGTGGAAGCGGCTTGTACAATAGTAATGCTATTGTAGTGTTGAATAACAGTACTATTAGTAGCAACTCAGGTGCTGGCATTTATAACTCTAGCTCTCTTGTTGATAGTAGTCTGATCATAAATGACAGTACAATCAGCAGTAATTTAGGTAGGGGTATTTCTAATAACTCCGGAAATGCGATCGTAAACAACAGTACAATCAGTGGTAACTTAAGCGGCGGTATTGGTAATCTTTCTGGCACTCTTGTAGTGGACGGCAGCACTATTAGCAATAACTCAAGTGAAAATAGCGGTGGCGGTATTAGTGACTTTAGCTTTGGCACCTCGACAGTAATAAGCAACAGCACTATTAGCGGTAATTCCAGTGGTAGTAGTGGAGGTGGTATTTTTGGTAGTGACGACTTGATATTGATTAATAGCACTATTAGCGGCAACTCTTCTAAGTCTGAGGGAGGTGGCATCTTTGCGGGTGATAGCTCTCAGTTGATTAACACCACTATAAGTGGTAACTCCGCTAACTCTTATGGAGGTGGCATTTATATTGGTGGTATCAGCAGCTTGACGTTGAGCAATAGCACTATCACGCTTAATAGTAGTACTAACGGCGGTGGCATTTACTCTACTACTTCTTCTTCTTCTCCTATTGTAGTAAATAACAGTCTGATTGCTGGCAACTATGATACAACTAATCCACTCAATTCTGATGTCGCCGTAGCCCTCTTTTCCAGCAGATTTTCCAGCAACGGCTTCAATTTAATTGGTGGTAATTTTGATCCTAGTATCGGCTTCAACAGTAGTGAACGGCTAAACGTTCCGATTACAGAAGTTATTAATCTCATACTACGAGACAACGGTGGCCGAGTTAAAACTCATGCTTTAGTTGTTGGCAGTGCAGCTATTAACACAGGGCGAAACGCAGATATTCCCGCTGATATTACAGACGTTGATGAAGACGGCAACACCACTGAACGAATACCTTTTGACGCGCGTGGTTCTGGGTTTGCGCGTATTTCTGGCGGTCGAGTAGACATTGGTGCATATGAGGCAGTTGTCAATGTAATTAATGGAACGCCTGGACGCGACACCATCAATGGTACTGCTGGCAACGATATTATCACTGGCTTCCAAGGAGCAGATACCCTCACAGGTGGTGTTGGTGCTGATACATTCGTTTACACTAATATTCGTGATACAGGCGATACAATTACTGATTTTGAAGTTGGCAGTGACAAGATTGTTCTGCAAAGGCGAATTTTTAGTAATTCTGGTGTAAATAACATCAATTTTGACAGTGCCATCTCAGGAGGCTACTTGCGCTTCCAAATTGATGACAGGAACACAATTTTACTGATTGATACTGATGGTTTCTCCGGCGCTAATCGCCCAATCAAGTTTATTACCTTGCGGAATCAGTCTCCTGCGATACTAAATAACGCTTTTAATTTTGCATTTTTAGGAGTATCAAATTCTACTTTTACTGTCACTAATACTAACGACAGTGGTAGTGGTTCTCTGCGGCAAGCACTATCAGATGCTAATGCTAATGCCGGAAAAGACATCATTAAATTTGATGGGGTATTTGCTGATGATATTCCTGATAGAGTAAAAGGCGGTCTCCTCATTAAAGACGACCTCACTATTGAAGGCCCAGGTGGAAAATTGCTCACCATTGCTGGGAATATTGAAATTAGTGATGGTGTAACTGTTGAAATAGAGGGGTTAACTATTGCCGATAGCAGCAGCGCATCTCCTGATGATTACTTCGGAGGTAGGGCCATCTATAACTTTGGCACTTTAACGTTAAGCAACATCACTATCCGTAACAACTCGACTGTTGGTAGCGGGGGTGCGATCACTAATGAGGGTACCTTAACAATAAACAATAGTACCATTAGTGACAATAAAGCTAGGGCAGCAGGAGGTATTCTCAATTCTGGTAACTTGACCGTGAACAACAGTACCATAGCTTTCAACAGTGGTTCCAACGATTTTTCTTTTTATAGATATGCTAACGGTATTCACAATTTTGGCACTGCCACAGTGAACAATAGCATCATTGCTGGCAACTATGACATTTACGATGATTCTACTGGCACTACCAAGACTACTTTTACTGATGTGATCGGCGACTTTACTAGCAATGGCTCTAATATAATTGGTACTCTTGATGGTGATAATACAGGCTTTAACAACAGCGAACAGTTAAATGTTCCTCTCAATAAAGTGATAGATGCTATCCTACGAGATAACGGCGGTACTGCTAATACTTATGCCCTCGTTACAGGCAGTCCTGCGATTAACGCTGGTAATAATGCAGATGTACCCGCTGATACCACAGATTTAGATGGCGATCGCAATATTACTGAACCAATACCCTTTGATGGACGTGGCTTTGGCTTTGCGCGGATCTCTGGTCGTCGGGTAGATATCGGTGCTTATGAGGTAATTTAAAGCATCATGAAGAATTAAATAGTTTTTCCTATGAACAGTAGAGACGTAGCAATGCTACGTCTCTATATTTGTCTATATCTTATAGGTTTATATCTGATGAATTTCATGACAATTTTAGGATTAATTGCTGGCACACTTACTACGATCGCCTTTTTGCCACAGATGCATAAAACGTGGCAAACAAAATCAGCAAAAGACGTTTCTTTCGTCATGCTAACTACATTTATGAGCGGTCTTTTTTTATGGTTAATCTATGGAATTTATCTGCAATCTCTGCCAATTATTCTATCTAACGGAATCACATTAATTTTTAACCTCATAATTCTATGGCTTAAAATTAGATATACAGGGAGTGGGGAGTAGGGAGATGTCGAACGACTTCGCTCACCAACCGGGAGATGAGGGAGAAATTTTCTCCGCGTCCCCCTACGGGTGACGCTCGCAAGCTCGCTAACGCAGTCGCCTGCGGAGGGAAACCCTTCTTTACTCGCTGTCTCACCGTGTCCCCATGTCCCGCGTCCTCTTGCCCCTCCCCATTCCCATGCCATCATCTGTATTCGCCTCTGAACGCCTTCTATTTACCCCTGCTACCCCCATTAACAACGCTATACCGCTGATTTTTGCTTTTCCCAATGAATACAGTGTAGGTATTACCAGCCTTGGCTATCAGGTAGTTTGGGCAACTTTAGCAATGCGTGAGGATGTGCAGGTGAGTCGCCTGTTTACAGATACTCATGAACAACTGCCGAGAAAGCCAGAAATAGTGGGATTTTCTATTTCTTGGGAACTCGATTATGTCAATATTTTAAATTTACTGGAATCTCTAGAAATTCCCATGCGAGCAACTGAACGCGATGATCGTCATCCCATTATTTTTGGTGGTGGCCCCGTTCTCACTGCTAACCCTGAACCGTTTGCAGACTTTTTTGATGTTGTTTTGCTGGGTGATGGAGAAGACTTACTAGGAAATTTTATTGCGGCATATCAAGAAGTCAGAAATGCTTCTCGACAAACTCAACTTAAAGCACTCGCACAAATACCAGGAATTTATATTCCTAGTTTATATGAGGTGACATATCAAACAGTTGATGGGCCAATAAAGTCAATTAAACCAATTTTTCCAGAAGTTACCGCTGTGGTGCAAAAGCAAACTTATCGAGGCAATACCCTATCAGCATCAACTGTAGTCACCGAAAAAGCAGCATGGGAAAATATTTATATGGTGGAAGTGGTGAGAAGTTGCCCAGAAATGTGCCGTTTTTGTCTGGCGAGTTATCTCACATTACCTTTTAGAACAGCTAGTCTTGAAGGTTCATTAATTCCAGCCATAGAACGAGGTTTACAAGTTACTAATCGGTTGGGATTATTGGGGGCTTCTGTTACCCAGCATCCAGAATTTGAGACATTGCTAGATTATATTAGTCAACCAAAGTATGATGATGTTCGCCTTAGTATTGCTTCAGTGCGAACCAATACAGTCACAGTACAGTTGGCAAAAACTTTAGCACAACGAGACACGCGATCGCTTACCATTGCCGTAGAAAGTGGTTCCGAAAAAGTCCGGCAAATTATCAACAAAAAGCTGAATAACGATGAAATTATCCAAGCCGCAATCAACGCCAAAGCTGGCGGATTAACAGCCCTCAAACTCTACGGGATGGTAGGAATTCCTGGTGAAGAACCAGAAGATTTAGAGCAAACCGTAGCAATGATTCGGAGTATTAAAAAAGCTACTCCAGGATTGCGTTTAACACTAGGATGCAGCACCTTTGTACCCAAGGCCCACACGCCGTTTCAGTGGTTGGGAGTAAATCGCCAAGCCGAAAAGCGGTTGCAATTATTACGAAAACAACTCAAACCACAGGGGATAGATTTTCGTCCAGAAAGCTATAATTGGTCAATCATACAGGCTTTGTTATCGAGAGGCGATCGCAGGCTTGCTCAACTTCTCGAAATCACACGCAACTTTGGCGATTCTTTGGGTAGCTACAAACGCGCTTTTAAACAGCTCAAAGGGCAAATCCCAGACTTAGATTTCTACGTCCACGCTGACTGGTCAACAGAGCAAGTATTACCCTGGAGTCACTTGCAAGGGCCTCTACCACAGTCTACACTACTAAAGCATTTGGCTGATGCTACCAGTCATTTCGACTCATCCCCCAAAGAACTACAGCCAGTGTGAGGGATGAGGGGGATAAGGGAGATGAGGAAGATGAGGGAGATGAGGAAGATGAGGGAGAAACACAATTCCCCACTCCCCACTCCCTCCGGGAGCGGGGGCCCCGAGTTCCCCAGTCCCCAGTCCCCAATCCCCAATCCTCAATCCCCACTCCCCACTCCCCATTACAGATGCAAACAACAGCAGAGTATTACTGTGCCTATTGTGGCGAACCAAACCTAACTTTTGTTGATTTAAGCGCAGGGGCACAGCAATCTTATGTGGAAGATTGTCAAGTTTGCTGTAACCCCAATATCTTATATGTCCGGATGGATGAAGACACTCTAGATATTGAGATTGATACAGAACCCGAAAGCTAAATTTTAAGTTTTTCTCTCCATGCTGCACTTTATACATTCCTCAGTGATTAACGCACCTACAGAAGTAGTTTGGAAATTTCACGAAAGACCAGATATTCTGCAACTGCTAACTCCACCTTGGCAACCAGTCCAAGTAGTTCGCCGTGAGGGTGGGCTGGATGTAGGTGCAATTACAGAATTTCGCCTTTTTCTTGGGCCGTTACCCTTAACTTGGTTAGCACGACACACCGAACACGAAAAATATCGCTTGTTTACCGACGAACAGATATCTGGGCCTTTTGAGTCTTGGGCGCATCGACATGAATTTAAACCGGAAAATGGCAACACCAAGTTAACTGATAATATTTCATTCTCCATGCCTGGTGGACAATCAGTTGAATTTATTAGTGGTTGGTTAGTGCAAGCTCAACTAGAGGCTATGTTTCGCTACCGTCACTATGTCACAAAACGTGAGTGCGAATAAGAAGGCGACAAGGCTAAATTTATGTAGTGAACTTCAGTAAAATTGTATCGCTGCTGATCATTGGTTTAACCTAGCTTTAAATTTATCACTGTATAATTACTTGGGCACATGTTGCCCAGAATTATCATGGTCAGAAAACAACTTCTAACGGCTGTTCTTACATTTTTCATCTGTCTTAACCTGGCAAGTATGCATTCATTAGGGCAAACAACTACGAACTCATCACCCCAACTACTGACTGATCCATTTTTGCAATTACCAACTGAAACCTCAGTGCGAGTGGTGTGGTTTACTGAGTTTGCTGGTACTAAACACACAGTCACCTACGGCGAAAATCTTCAGCAAACTGCTAGGGCAATTACAACTAAACTTAGCCGTACCCGTGAAGATCAGCAATCGAGAGTAGGCAACCAAACCCAAAACGGACAAGTTTATCAGCAACCTGTGAAACGCGACATTTGGCGACACGAAACGGAGGTAACTGAGTTAACTCCGAGTGTCCGGGTTTCTTATCGCGTTACTAGTGTGCGAGAAGATGGAGAGAGTGTTAGCAGCGATGTTTTTACCCTTACACCTACGCCAAAACCAGGTACACCGCTGAAAATTTTACTGACTTCTGACCATCAACTCAAGGCGATGACAGCGGCAAATCTGCAACAGGTTGTGAAGACAGTTGAACGAGTAGATGGGGTGTGGTTTGCTGGTGATTTAGCCAATACACCCGATCGCGCCTCAGAATGGTTTGATGATAATCGGGGTGGTGCGTTATTTCCCGGCTTACAAGGTCGTGCCAAATATGAAATTGACCACAATGGCGTCAAGACAACCTACACTGGTGGACAAATAATTCAACATGCACCAATGTTTACCTGTATTGGTAATCATGAAGTAATGGGAAGGTTTACCAAAACCAGAGGTTTAAATAGCGAATTTGATGATGCAATTCCCCGAAAAGTTGCTCAAAAACTATATAGTGGTAAATCTCTGATTGATCATTCTTTTAATACTATTACCTATGAAGAACTTTTCACCTTACCAACAAGTAAAGAAGGTGGAAAAAGATACTATGCAGTTAGTTTTGGTGACGTGCGTTTAATAGTACTTTATATTACTAATATATGGCGTTCTCCTAGCTTAGAGGGCAAGTATAAAGGTAGATATAGAGAATCAGAAAAAGATTTAAATCATCCAGAGAATTGGGGTCATGGACAGCTAATTTTTGAGCCAATTAGCAAAGGCAGTAAGCAATACAATTGGTTAGCAGCAGAACTTAATAGTCCTGAATTTAAACAAGCTAAGTATAAAGTTATGATGTTTCATCATCCACCCCATACTTTGGGTGATAACATTGTTCCTGCTTATACAGACCCAGTACAAATAATTGAAAAAGATAGCGATCGCGACATTAAAGCTGTACGTTACGAATACCCTAAAGACGCTGATTATATTATCCGCGATGTTGTCCCTCTATTAGAAGCCGCCGATGTGCAACTTGTATTTTACGGACATTCTCATTTGTGGAACCGCTTTGTGAGTCCCAGTGGTATGCATTTTCTAGAAACATCTAATGTTGGTAATACCTATGGTGCTGCCTGGGGTAACAAAAAGCGAGAAGTGCCAGTTGGATACCAAGAAGATTATGTTGCACTTGGCGATCCTAATGGATTAAAACCCATAGTACCAACAATTGCTCCTCTATTAGGTGAAGATGGTCAACCTCTGCCATACATCGCCAGCAATGATATTACCGTTTTTAGTATTTTTGATACAGGTACAGGTACAGTTAATAGCTATCGTTTTGATACGCGCAAACCCGATTCTGAGGTATTAAAATTTGACCAGTTTAAATTAAAATCGTAAATATAAATCAATAAGTAGCTGGGCAAAATTAAATTCATTCGTAGAGACAGGGAACAGGGAATGCTTAACAGGAAAATAATATAGTACTTAATTAGCCCCATTCTAAAGTAATCTCTATATTAGCTGTAGAAGTACCTTTGACAAGTAGAGGTATAAGTTTACCCGATTCAATACCAATATCTATACCAAATCTGACACTTGCCTTATCTGGCTTAACTTTTTGTAATGTTTCGGCAATTTCCTTACTAAGAGATTCTATACCTACAGTTACTTCGTTAAAAGGTCGAGTTTGAAAATTTATTTTCCGTTCACCAATTGGTGTTGCTTCAACTCTAATATTTGTACCATCAGTAAGTTCTACTGAAATAATTCTAGTTTGGAATTCCATTTTTGTTTGACTGCGTTACTCTGCCTTTATAACATCATTTTACTTAAGGCTAAAACTCTATTTCAATGTCAAATTGTTTGACGTAGACGTGGGTAAAGCAGCGCAGCCTTGAGATTTCACATGAATAATATCATGTTCGCTTGAAGACTTATCTTTAGGGGTGAACTACAGGGCAAACGCATCTAAAGTACTGCCGATTATGACCAAAATTAAGAACCAACGAAAAAATCAGGATTTCTCGTTTGATTTACTTTCCAAGATTTAAAGCGATGCCTATGGCAAGCCGCAGAGCGTCTACGCTAAAATCTTTGTCAATAAGCAGGGACTGATGACATTATTTTGAAGTTTATTGAGAATATACTAGTCTTATTGACATGATGCGGTCGCCCTGGGTTAACGCAAAGACCGGGAACGCGGAGAAATTTTCATAAGCATCTACTAGCGTTTCAAGGCTAAAACGGTGTAATAGCCGTAGGTTGGGTTAAGCAAAGCGAAACCCAACACTAATATCCATGTTGGTTTACCCTGCGGGAAGACGCCCGGAGGACGGCTACATTCCTCAAACGCCAATCGAAACAATCAGGTCTAAAACCGGACTTCGTCCAAAGTTTTTGGTTCTGGCCATAAATCCCCGTTACAAAAACGGACTCCTGCCTTCGTTAGGAGCTTGTTTGTGAATCAGATATGATTTTCTTTTGTTGTTCTTGTAGCCAAGCTTCAAAGAGTTCATTTAGCAAGCGTGCTTTCATGGGTTCATCAAGTTGTGCGGGAATAAATTTTTCCAAGCGCAAAATCACAAACCATTCAGCGATACGAGTCGGGGGTGAAACTTGGCCGGGTTGAATGCTAGAGAGCATTTGCACCATAGCCGGATGTAGTGCATTCAATTCAATTGGCCCTACTAAACCGCCTGTTTGAGCCTCTGGCCCAAGAGAGAATTCCCGCGCTACTTCAGCAAAAGATTTTTCTTTATCTTGAATGCGGAAGTAGAGTTCTTGAGCAATGCCTACATCTTGAGTTCGCAGTAGAGAATAAATTACTTTGTCCAGTTTTGTCTTGCACTGAAAAAAGTAGGATTCTAGTTTATGACTCCAAGTAGCTTGCTTAAATTTTTCAATTTTCAGTCTACGAGTGGTGACAGCTTCTAGTTGACTAGCACTCAAACCTTGATAGGTCATCCAAGCTTGCACCTCAGCTTCATTTGTCAGCTGTTTTTCAGTAAAAAAATGCTGCTGAGCTTGAGCTACTTCTTCAGGCGTACACTCTACTAGTGCGATCGCTTCGTCGATGATCAATTCCCGCTGCAACTGTGGTAGCATTTGGTAGCTTGCCAGTAAAGGAACTACCTCACTCGCCGCAATTGTACGATTACCAATATAGATCGCTTCAGTCATTAGCTTTTGTGAATTTCAAAAATATTGGATCTTTTCAAGAAGCTGTTCTTGAGCTATCTTGCCAGAGGTTTTAGGCATATCTCACTGAGCCAAAGCTCAGTAGACATTGTTTTGTGAAAATTAAAAGTAACTTTAGACACACTTTACGAATATACAATTTATTTGAGTTTTTATCAAAGATTGTACGTATTTGGCAATGAAAAGTTTTATCGAAGAAGGGAACGGAGAACAGGGAACACTTCGACATTTATTGACAAATCTTAAACAATAATGTAAGAAATGTTTAAAATTTGTCAATAAGTGACTATGATTATCTAGGTTATTGGTCGCTTAGTACAAGCTCTTTCGATTCTGCTGTCATCGACTGGGATGATGGTGATATATGCAAGCTGTTAACTTTTCCTGTTTGTTTCAGCAACACTTGACTAATTTGTGCTATGGTGTCTCGCTTGGCATCCAAGATGATTACTTCTGTGTCGGGTAGCACACCTGCTGCTAAGCTTTGGTAATCTTTGACTGCGGAATCGATAAATACAAGGCGACTTAGAGATAGTTGCTTTGTTGGGAATTGAAGTGTATTAGTGATTAACATTGCAAAATCCGTAAATATTTTGACAAAATTTCACCAAAATAATTTGATTGCAGGGAATTAGGTAAGTAGAGGCGATCGCCCCTACTCATATTATTTAGTATTGGCGATCGCTGTATGCTGGTAACTTCTAAAAAATTAAATTCGTGTCTACGCAGACATTTTTTTCCGCAACCGTCGCATACCAACACCAAAACCCAGTGCTGTTAGTGAACCCAAGATAGTCAAAGGTTCGGGAACAGTTTCTAAATTAGCCTTTGTTAACAAAAAGGTTGACGAGGTTGTGTAGTCATCTATATCTACAACTCCAAAACCTATGGTGTAAGTTCCTGCTTTTCTGAAATTGTAAGTATAGCTATTGGCAAAGGATGCATTGGTATAGTCAGCTAGCTTGAAGACTCTGTTGTTGACGAAGAAAAAGCCAAAGTCTTTATTGACAGTCTCTTGGGTACTAAAAGACCAATCAAAACTGAATTTTCCCCCATCTTCTACAGTAACTAAAGATTTGATTGCTGAGCCTTCAAATGCTTGGCCATCGATATCTAGGGCGCTATCACCTAAGCCAAGAAAGGCTTGTAAATCTGGGTTAGGACTAGCTTCACCTGCTGGTTGGCCTGATACATTGTAAAAACCAGAGGGTTTAGGGTCATCATCTTGTTGGATGGCATCATTGGTTAGGAAAACTAAACCAGGCTGAGGCAGAACATCACCAAATTTCTCCCAAGTGCTGAAGTCTACGCTAGCAGCTTCTGAAGGACTTGTGGTTATACCCAAGCTAGCTAGGGTAACGATGCTTACACTCAAAGTGGAACGTTGGATAAATCGGGAAATTGACATAAGATTCCTTAACAGAGATTTTGTAAATGAAGTCAACAACAAATACTCGTTAGCGTGCAACTAAGGAGTAAGCCTAGAACTTAAAACACGAAATTATTCGCGTTAGCTAAAGTCGCTTGGTTTACACCTTGCACCGTCACTAAGGGTGTAGGACGACTGCGACCCCCTGAACCATCAGGGTCAATTAGCACTGTGGTATTGCTACCAGCAGTACCAAAACTTAAATAACCGCCAGAAATGGCATTGCTGTAGTTAGCATTACTAACACTCAAACTCTGGAACAGTTGCCTCAAGACAATTTGGTCTTTACCAGCAACAAAGTCAGTAATTGTATCTCTAGCATCCCGCAAACTTGTGTAGAAAAACCAATCATTGCCACCACCGCCAGTGAGGATATCTGCCCCTTGAAAGCCAGTGATGATATCGTTTTTATTTGTACCTGTGAGAATGTCACGACTGCTTGTACCTTTTTTGCTGCCGTTGAAGTCGTTGTCGGCAATGGTGAGTGTTGCAGAGGTTTTAGATGTATCTATGTCGTAGCTTGAGCTACTTCCAAGGGATAGGATGACAGTTTCGTTAATTTCGAGAAAGGCATCATCTACTGGAGTGATGGTGATGTCTACAGAGGTTTTGCCTGCGGCGATCGCCACGCTACCGCTAAGATTGTTGTAGTCGCTACCTTGAGTACCTGTGCCGCCAATAGTGTAATCAACGGTGAGGGCTGCATTCGTATTGCCAGTGCGGCTAATTCGGAATTTACCAGGGTCTGTGCCTGCTTCTTTGGCGTTGGCGTCAATGGCAGTGATACTAACAGTGTATGGTGTAGGCTTGGTGTTCAATGCCCATAACTGCATTCCATTTATGCCATCATCAACAGCAAAGTAGAGTATACCGTTGACGTTGGTTAACAGCGAGGGATTAGAACCTTTAGATCCTGGGTTGATGTTTTTAACCAAGACAGTTCCAGCAGTGGTACCATCACTCTTCCACAGTTCCGTTCCATTTATACCGTCGTCTACAGTGAAATAAAGCGTACCATTAACATTGGTTAATCTAGAGGGATTTCCTGTAAAAGAATCAAATCCTGGGTTAATGTCTTTAACCAAGACAGTTCCAGCAGTAGTGCCATCACTCTTCCACAACCCAACCCCATTTTTGCCATCATTAGCAGAGAAGTAGAGTGTATCGTTGATATTGATTAACCAAGAGGGATTGGAACCATCAGACCCTGGGTTAATGTCTTTGACTAGTTTTGTGCCATTCTCTGTGCCATCGCTCTTCCACAATTCATATCCATACTTACCGTCAATACTTCCGAAGTAGAAAGTGCTATTGATGTTAGTCCATTCAAAAAAAACACTGATATCTTCTTTAATAAGGACGGTTCCACTCTCTGTGCCATCACTCTTCCATAACCCACGTTTGTAATCAACAATACCGGAGTAGTCTTGAGCATAGAAGTATAAAATACCATTGACGTTAGTTAACAGGGAGAGACTATAACTACCAGAACCTGGTATGATGTCTTTGACTAGTATAGTGCCACTCTCTGTGCCATCACTCTTCCACAGTTCGCTTCCAGTTTTGCCATTGTCAGCAGTGAAGTAGAGTGTACCGTTAACGTTAATCAAACCATAACTAGAACTAACAGGGCCTGGTATGATGTCTTTGACTAGTCTAGTGCCACTCTCTGTGCCATCGCTCTTCCACAACTCATATCCATAATTGTTATTGTAGGGATAAAAGTAGAGTGTACCATTGGCTTCAGTCAAGAACAGAGGAAAAGAATTATCACGTCCTGGGTTGATGTCTTTGACTAGTCTAGTGCCACTTTCTGTACCATCGCTCTTCCACAACTCAGACCCGTTGATGTCGTCTTTAAAAATAAAGTATAGGGTATCATTGACACTGATTGGATAGGGTTCGTAAACCTCAAACTCTACATTGATTTGATCTTTAACCAATACAGTTCCACTCTTTGTACCATCACTCTTCCATAACTCAACTATGTTGTCGTTACCTGTGTTAGAGAATGTGTTAGAGAAAAAGTAGAGTGTGCCATTGACATTGGTGAGAGAGTAGATACGACTGTAAGCACCTGTAGACCCACCAGGCAAAATATCTTTCACTAAATATGGCTCAGCTAGTACAGCACTATAAGCTTCTAAGGTAGCTGGCACAAAGGCAAGTGTAGCAGCGATATTTCCCGTCATCACCTCCAGTTCCCAGTCACCCCCCTTGGCAGCACTCCCGGTATAGTCATCTGATGCTGCTACATTTGCACCTGTTAATTCACTCAACTGCTGCACAAATGCCTTACCTGCATTAGTTCGGGCAACTTCACAGCCATACAGTAGTACGCAAGCATCATTTGTTAAAACATTCGCCCAGTCCATCAATTGCCCAGCATATAAGTTGAGGGTTTGTTGACTCAGTTGTGTGTTACCTAAATAAACCTTACCTGGTGCGCCGTGAGAGACGATATGCAAGCTATTAACTTTTTGTGGCCATCCCAGTAAAACTTCACTAATTTGGGCTATGCCATCTCGCTTGGCATCTAAGATAACCACTTCTGTGTCTGGTAGAACGCCTGCTGCTAAGCTTTGGTAGTCTTCGACTGCTGAATCAATAAATACAAGCCGAACCGTTGATTGTTGTCTGATTGAGCGTTGGGGTATATGGGTATTTGCCATGAGAAAAATCCTAAGTAAATATAAGTGTTCATTCAAACGCCACAGTGCCACTAACTAACAGAAGTTGTGGCGGTATAGCTTTTATTAAGGCTGTTGAACTGTTAAATTGATTTCACACCTAGATAGGCAAGATACCTATCCCACGAAAGCTTGATTTTTCTATACTGTCGTTATTGGGATGACAGTGTATAAGTGTACAAAATAAATAGTGGTTACGTATTTTTACTAGCAAAAATTTTATATATACTTGATAATTATGAAGCAATTGCAAAGTAACGTATGGTGCGATCGCTATTCACAAAAACTAGGGGTGCTTCGACTTCGCTCAGCAACCTAACCCCCATACGCCCACACCCCTTTGCCTATTACAGCGTTTCTAAATAGCTTAAAAGATCAGCCATTGCTTGGGTGCTGGGCTGGAATTTTGGCATTGGGGGCGTTTCACCACTAATCACTTGGCGAATTAATCGATACTCTGACTTTCGCTTTGAGACTGCTTGCAAACTGGGCCCTACCCGTCCGTCTGCTTCTAAACCATGACAACCAGCACAGTTGATTTGAAAAATTGCGTGTCCTTGAATAGGATCTCCCGTCAAGGAGAGAACACTCTTAACGTAGGGATCTGAGGCTCTAACCATCTGAACACCAAAAAAGCCCAGAGGCACTGCTAACAGTATCGCTAGAGCCAACAAAACGATCCGCTGCATCAGAATTTCGGGTTTGGTAATCTGGTTATCCAAAAGGTTTGCGGTGAAGTCTAAATGTACAGAAAAGTTTTCATTTCCTACACATAGCTTAAAAGTTCTTGATTGTGTCTGCAAGCACAAAAGACAATTTTCTAGTTATTCTTTCGGTACAAAAACGCTGTAGAGCGCGGGATTCATAAGAGATTTGGTAAAATCAAAAACAGGAAACAAATGTTTAATAATTGCAAAGAGGAAATTTACAGTGGTTGAACCCCTACTCTCAGGTATTGTCCTTGGTTTGATTGTAGTTACCCTCGGTGGACTGTTTTACGCCGCCTATAAACAATATAAGCGTCCCAACCAACTGGGGGGCTAAGGGCTAGGGATGAGGGAGCAGGGGCCGCGAGTTCCCCATTCCCTACTCCCCATTCCCTACTCCCCATTCCCTACTCCCCATTCCGATAAAAAGTCAAAGCTGTGTTGCCGTAAACTTTTTGGCGGCAAATCTCCCAAGTTGGAATTATTGAGGGTGTCCATCCTTGGGGACTGTGTTCAACTGCGATTTCGCCGCTAGGGTCTAAAAGCTGATAATCTGCGATCGCTTCTAATACTGCTTGATATAATCCGCTAGCATAGGGCGGATCAAAGTAAATTCTGTCAAATTGCTTTGCTGATAAGTTTTTTAGCTGCTTGATTGCATCTCCCTGCAATAACTGCCATTGCTGTTCGCCATCGGCTACGCGCTGCCAGTTTTGTTTGATGGTGGCACAGGCGCGGCTAGATTGCTCAATCCCCACTACAAAACCGGCTCCTCTACACAAAGCCTCTGCGCCCATTGAACCACTACCAGCGCATACATCTAGCCAGCGACAACCAGCAATTTCTCCTTGCCAAATATTAAACAGCGCCTCTCTTACCCGCGCACTAGTGGGTCTAGTTTCTCTACCTGGTAAAGTTTTTAGCTGACGATTCCCGTAAATTCTCAAACTCATTGGTTATCCCTTCTCCTGGCAAAGACGCTCTTGCTAGCAAGATCCCGCAGGGTATGACTTCGCTCAGGGCAAATAGTCATTGGTCATTAGTTTTGCACAAAGGACAAAAAACAAATGACGAAATTCAAATTAATATTATGCGGGGATTTTTTCTCGGACTTGAGCAACAAAATTAGACAAGATTTGCAGTCCGATATTAGAGGATTTTTCGGGATGAAATTGCACTGCCATCAAGTTTTCGTGAGCGATCGCAGCTGTTACAGTTTGATTACCGTGGGTAACAGTTGCAGCCCGAATTTGCGCTTCGATGGGGTCAACATAGTAAGAATGAACAAAATATACCCAAGGATTTGCTGGCAAATGCTCCCACAAAATGCTTTTTGGTTGAGTGAACTCCAGTTGATTCCACCCCATATGCGGGATGGTAATGTTAGGTTCTGGAATAAATCTTCGCACTTTGCCGCGAACAATTCCGAGTCCGGGTTGAGTACCTTCTGAACTAGATTCAAATAGAATTTGCAATCCTAGACAAATTCCTAAGAAGGGTTTGCCAGATGCAATCGCTTCTTTAATCGGTTGTTCTAAGCCTCGCGATCGCAAATGTTGCACTGCTGGATCAAATGCTCCTACTCCAGGTAAGACTATTGCATCTGCCCGTTCTAATTCTTTTGGAGAATAAGTAACATTCGGAGTTGCCCCAGCTTTTTCCAAGCCTTTGCAGACTGAGTGCAAATTTCCCATGTCGTAGTCTACGACTGCAATCACTGGCATTTACCTGCTCCTTGTAAATTAATTATGGAGGGTTTTTCTATTGTAAATAATATTCCTTATGAATAAAACAATTCTATTAACTTCTTTTGACACTTGGCTAGACGATCAACTGTCAAATTCTTCTGATGATTTATTACTAGAAGTTGCCAAACTTGAGTTGATACCACATGCTTTAACTTTTTTACGCCTGTTACCCGTAGATGTGGAGCTTGCTAGTTGTCAGGTAATTGCAAAAATCAATGACATTCAACCAGATTTCATCGTTTGTTGTGGCATGGCTGCCAGCCGAAAAAAATTAAGTATAGAAATCAATGCTAGCCACCAAGAAAGCATTTTGCAGACAGAAGTTAATTTAGAAGAATTGGTATCAGGAGCGACAGCAATTGAGATTAGCTCTGAGTGCGGTAAATTTGTCTGTGAAGGTCTTTATTATTCGGTGTTAGACTACCTGCGGCAAACCCAACTCGCTGCGCGTTGCATCTTCGTTCACGTTCCGGTTTTGCATCAGGAAAATTTGGGAGGAATTCTGGCCGATTTTGTATTAATTATTAACAAACTGGCACTTTTATAAACTAGACTTACACAACTGACAGATGTATCCTTCGTAAAAGGGAACAGGGAATAAGGAATAAAGGATAGGGAAATCTCCATAATTCAAATTAGGGGATTTGTACAAGGACGTATTTTTTCTGGCGCCGCGCGTCCCCCCTTAAAAATGTTTTTATTTTGTTCAAAAATTGAATTAGAGACACAACTCCCCGATATTTTGGCAGGTTTTTCTTACTGTTCCCCATACTTCTCCTGTCGGAGACGCTACGCGTAGCAAGATCCCCATAGGGGTACGACTTCGCTCAGTACAAGTTCCCTGTTCCCTACTCCCCACTCCCCACTCCCTACTCCCCATATATGTTTACATTGCTACTAAATTTTCTGATCGCACAATTAAATCCAGTCACGCCACCACCACAAGAAGTGGTACAACCACAACAAGTGCGTCCTTTATCAGGAGATTTAGATAAAGTAACAGTATTTAACAGTAATAGTCCTGAGTTGGTGTTGAAAGAAGGAATTTTACTTTCCACTTTTCCCCCAGATGGCAAAAAAGTGCCAACAGCACATCTAAATTTTCCCTTGAGAGGACGATTTGATATTTTTGCCCACCATGTTGCTAAGGCTGAACCACCAGAAAATTTACGCTCACTATATTTAGGAATAATTCTGCATAACCCTGGTGCCAAATCAGTAAAGGTAAATATCTTGCAAGCGGCGAGTTATTTGAGTCAACCGGATGCACCATTTATAGAGTTACCGCCCTTTATCCCCAATCCCCTGGGTACAGTTTTTGCTGGCCCAGGCGATCGCGTCATGTCCGAAGTGCTAAGAGGACGGCGACAAAATATTTTTCCTGCCCAAATTATCATTCCCCCAGGGCAGAGTCAGATGTTGCTAAATTTACCCATTCCTGTGAAGGGATTAACACCACCTTTAAATGGTCGGTCTACATTCATGCGACTGTGGAGTAATGGCAGAGTCTATGCAGCTAGCCTCGCCATGTTTGCACCGATCAATGCTGATGGTAGTGAGCGTCCGCCAACTCAACAAGAGTGGCAAAATTTACTCGATAACGGGGAACTGTCCGGGCCGCGAGATAAAATCCCTACTCCCCCAGAGGAAACTGGCAAACCCAGAGTCTATGGACGTGTAGCTGGAGTAGCCAGCGGTTCTCAATGGCGAGCCTTGTTAGTAGATAATCCTCAAGCCAAGCATTTAACTATTCCTAAACCCGGTGAAGTGTTTTCTTATGCCCTGAGTACGCTACCTGGTGGTAGCTTAGGAACTGGCCAAATTCAGAGTGCGCCCATGCTAGTACGCTATCCTGACACCGCATACCGCGCCCATGGCAATTATGGAATTCAATATAGTCTCAAGTTACCGCTATACAACAATACTCAAGCATCTCAAAGCGTGAGTGTATCCCTGCAAACGCCACTCAAAGAGGAGCAATTAAGTCAACCAGGGTTACGCTTTTTTAGTACCCCAGCCCGACCAGTATTCTTTCGGGGAACAGTGCGGGTACGTTACAGAGATGATAAAGGCGAACCGCAAACTCAATTTGTGCATTTAGTGCAAAGGAGGGGTCAACCTGGGGAACCCTTGGCATCAATAAATATGAAAGCAGGCGATCGCTCCCTAGTAGAAATAGACTTTCTCTATCCACCAGACGCCACACCACCGCAAGTATTAACCATCACAACTAAACCGTAGTAGCATAGGGCGTTGCTGAATCATGGGATGAAATTTGATGCCATGAAATATCAAACTCCTTACCCTCTCTGCGCCTCTGTCTTGAAAAGTTGAGCCACTGCGTTGGACGGGTTCCCCGGCAGCCGCGCAAGTGGCGTTCCTACGGAGGGAAACCCTCCTTCTCCTGACGGAGACGCTACGCGAACAGAACTTTTCGCTGCGACTCTGCGTGAGGTAAATCATCCCGAATTATGCAACGCCTAGCATGGCAAGCCTTAAACGTTAAACCTATCCCTACTCAGTTGTAAATTCTAAATGCATCTGCAAAGCACCAAAGAAAAAATCTAGAATATTCTGGTGACGCAAGTGTTTACTTCTACCAGAAAAACTATTAGTTGAGGTAGTAATCCCCATGCATCAGATTTACAAATGGCAGTCTGTCTCTGTACTCATAGTTGGATTAGGAATAATCATTAGTGCAGTTAAACCGATGATATTTGCAGCAACTCCACAAGTAGCTCAAACAACTGCTTTTAGTGATATTAAAGGTAACTGGTCGCAGTCATGTATTACACGACTGGCTAGTCAAGGTCTAATTGCTGGTTATCCAGATGGTACTTTTCGACCAAACGCGTCTGTAACTCGAGCAGAGTTTGCAGCAATGCTCAATAAGGCTTTCCCCAACGCGAAAAAGACTCGTAATGCAACGCGTTTTGTAGATATCCCCTCAAGCTATTGGGCTAATGGTGCGATCGCCAAAGCCTCCCAAACAGGATTCCTCTCAGGCTATCCCGGTGGGGTTTTCAAACCTAGTCAAAATATTCCTCGCGCTCAAGTTTTAGTAGCTTTGGTTAGTGGTTTAAACTACTCTTTGAGTCAGTCTCCCTCCATCACATTAGCTAATTTCGCTGACGCCAAAACAATTCCTAAATATGCCAACAATGGTGTTGCCGCTGCAACACAAAAACGCCTCGTTGTCAATTATCCTAATGTCAAATACCTCCGCCCGAATCAATCAGCCAGTCGGGCTGATGTATCGGCTTTCTTGTGCCAAGCTTTAGATAAACCTGGGCAAGCTTCTGGGGTTCCTGAGCAGTTTATTGCCGGCAGCAATACTGGTGGTAATGGCGGTGTGAACACTGGTAGCTTTGATTACTATGTATCTAGCAACGGTTCAGATAACGGTCGAGGTACAAAATCTTCTCCCTGGCGTACTCTCAACAAAGCTTTAACTTCTGTTCCTGCGGGAAGACAAGTTACTATTGGCATTGGCCCAGGGACTTTTGATTTAGGCGGCAAGGTTTCAGTGCCATCAGGAGTGAAGCTTGTAGGCTCAGGAATTGATGCAACTACGATTATGGGAGAAATGCGGCTGGTTAAAGTCAATGACGTTACTATCAGCAAACTGCAATTAAATGGCAATAAATATAAATATTCGACTGCTCTGTTTATTCGAGATGCCAAACGACTCAATATCGAGAATGTGGCATTTAACAAGTATGAATCTCAAGCAATAGAGATGGAAAGAATTTCGGATAGTGAGTTCGCTTATCTTGACATATTTGATTGCACATTCAATAAGCGCAAAGCTGGTGGAGGTGGCACACAATCAAGAGCAATTGATTTAGGGAATCTGACTAATGTCAACATTCATAATGTCACAATCAATACATTAACTCGTGGTGGTCAAGGAATTGGTTCCAATACTGACAAGTGGAAAGCTGGTATTAGAGGGCCAGGAACGGATGGTATATTTAGAAACGTTAAGCTTTACAATTTAGATATCAAAGTTGATGCTTGGAATGCGTGGCAAAATGGGTGGACTCCACAGATGGCTTTAGAACTTTATTCACATAAGTGCTATGGTTGCGAAGTTTATAATTCTACCTTCAACAGCACGGTATCTTTAGCGGTTCAGCCAACAAAAGAGCCGGTTAGCATCCGTGTACATCATAATTTGTGGTATGGAAACAACCCATATTATGCCTGTGAAGTAACTACCGACAATATCGAATTTGACCATAATTATATTCGTGGAGGCTCTTATTCAATTTCTTCTTTTGGCAATAAATATAGAAACTTGAATGTTCATCACAATGTTTTTGAAAAAACAAAAGGCCCCTTCTTGATTGGTATCTTGAACGACAAACGGGAAAATTTTAAGTTTACTAACAACACGATATACATTTCAGATAAAAAATCTCCACTTTTCCGATTCAAGAATGGACAAGCTCCGAACCAGCAGATTAGCAACAATATTTTCTACTCGCCTAATAAAATCAACAATTCGTTGGGTATTTCGATAGGTTTAGAAAATAACCTTTTCTACAACATTAAACCAGGAGGCGATCGCCCCATAACTGTTGATCCACAATTGAGACTTTCAGGAAGTGTACCTTCACCATACTACATGCCCAAAAACGGCAGTCCAGCAGATAGCCTCAATCTAGGCGCTATTCAACCAGGTAGTTCGGCCTGGGTGGTAGGCAAGAGATGAGTATGCCACTCATCCACAAAATTTTAGTACCGTCTGGTGCGGAATATAAAGCTGTTTGTCGCGGTTTAAAGGGCCTCAGAGGTGTAATGCCAACTGTCGTACCAATTCCGATGGGAATGAAGCCTCTAGCTCAATACTTGCAAAAAGGACAAGCGAGTGAAAACATTCACAATGAGCCACAAAACATACTAGTTATGGGTATTTGTGGCAGCCTGACAAAGCACTTTGTCGTTGGAGACGTTGTATTGTATCGAGATTGTGTTTATCAGGCACAAGTTCGAGAATGCGATCGCACTCTCACTACCCAGTTACACTCGCTCACACAACAAGATGTCTCTTTAGTCAAATCGTTAACAAGCGATCGCGTCATTGCTTTAGCAGGTGAAAAACTTCATTTGGCTACGACTTTAGAAGTTGACGTTGTTGACATGGAAGGATTTGCAGCTTTAGAGTTTTTCCAAGCAGCGGCAGGGGCAGTGGCAATGCTGCGAGTTGTTAGCGACGACTCTGGGCACGATATACCTGATTTATCATCAGCAATAAATTCAGAAGGTTCACTACAACCCCTACTATTAGCACTAAAACTCTTACAAGAACCGATTGCTGCAACTCGACTGATTCGAGGTTCGTTAATAGCACTAAAAGTGTTAGAGAGAGTGACAAATCAGCTTTTCGCTACCCTGCGGGAAACCACCATCTAGCTATACCCCCATGGCTAAGCTAATCTGCCTTGAACTTGCATAATCCTTTGCCTCAGAAAGACGCAAAGAGAAGTTGCTCAACGGGGGTTCCCCCCGTTGAGCAAACTTCGGAGGACGCGCTTAAGGGGAGACGCGGGGATGCAATTTGAATGATTATTAGCTTACAAAAACCTCTTAAATATCAAGACTTTTTCTGTATATTTTAATTACAAATTATGATGTTGAAATCAGGTAGTTTGTGGACAAGTGTCATCAAACAGACTGAGTATGCTCTACAGTGTGGAGCATTGCTTTCTATACCAACAGAGTTTGAATTTGTAGAACAAGATGGTGTGCATTTCTTAGTGCGAATTTTATCTAACCTTGCCCGCAAAGATGCAGCCAAACAAAAACGAGAAAAGCAAGCCACTTCCTCTGGTAAAGAGTTTAATCCTTTTCTTCCTTATGAAAAAGATTTATTTATTGCAGATATTTCTGATACCCATGTGTGTATTTTGAACAAGTTTAACGTTGTTGATTACCATTTGCTGTTGATTACTCGTGCCTTTGAGGAACAAGAAAGCTTACTGACTCAAGAAGATTTTGCTGCAATGTTGGCATGTTTGGCTGAGTTTGAGAGTTTGGCATTTTACAACAGTGGTAAAATTGCAGGTGCTAGCCAGCGACACAAACATCTACAACTTGTACCTTTACCACTTGCACCTTCTGGAGTGCAGATACCCATCGAACCACTGCTAGCATCAGCACAATTTCTCAATTCGATTGCAACTATACCAGGATTACCTTTTGCACATGCTTTTGCAAAATTAGATCCATCAACAGGAGCTGAAGCAACACTAGAACTTTATTACGCTTTGTTGCGTGCTGTGGGTTTAGGCACAGTTGATGGTAATGAGCAATCTGGTGCTTATAATCTGCTAGCAACGCGAGAATGGATGCTGATTGTACCGCGATCGCAAGAGTGTTTTCAATCTATATCTGTGAATTCATTGGGATTTGCAGGTGCGCTACTAGTGCGAAACGAGCAACAAATGCAGATTCTCAAAGACTATGGGCCGATGACTATCCTTGAAAGGGTTGCTGTACCAAATTTCATCAAGCTAAAAGCAGTTATTCCACCTGAAGAATTTGACTAGGCGATCGCTTACTGATTCTAGTTATCTTGCAGACAATGGTGATGCCTGCGGCGAGCTACGCCTACGCACTCTTAATTTTCAACTGCTTCTAACCAAACCGACAAATCAGCTAAACTGGCAAAATCTAACAGCGCTTCGCTCAAATCTTCGAGAACTGTTAAAGGTAAATCTAGGATAAGCGATCGCGTTTCCACAGACAATTCTCCAAATCGCTTAGTCAGCAGTCGGATAATCAGGTTAGCAGCTTCTTCTTTGCGTCCTTCTTTGCGTCCTTCTTTGCGTCCTTCTTTGCGTCCTTCTTCCTTAATTTCTCGATAAACTCTTGTTTCCTTGAGCGTTATTCCTAGCATCGACTCTACCTCGACTCGACTTAATGTTTCAAACTTGTACACCATAATGGTTGTCAGCATCTCTATTATGGCGCGACTCGTTGTTTCAGATACTTCTTGACTGGTTCTTGTCAACAAATACCTTGCTTCATCTGGTGCTTGTTCTGGTTCCACTGTAGTCAACACCGTTAGTGCTACCCATAAGGATAATTGACGAATGTCTCCCAATTCATCCAAATATATCCGATGTACTTGTCCGCCGTTGAGTAATGAGCGATGAGGATAAATATCATTTTGCTCAATGCTACGTGACGGGTAAATGATTACTACTTGCCAGTCGCTAAATCTGGCACGGTTACGGTAAAAATATAACCACGATTCTGCAAATACTCTTTCGTAAAGCTGTTCATCCCTTTGAAATTGGACTTCACAAAAATATACAGTACCTGGACTGGCATTTTCTGGTGGCAGAAATACACCATCGATTTCAAATTTGGGTTCTTTAACAGCTACGCAATCAAATCGATAAGCATCTGCATTTGTTGGCGGATTTGTCAATAACTCAAATAGCAAAGTCGGGGATTGTTGAAATAGTTTGTAAAAAATCGAGTCTCGGCGCATGAAGCATTTTATTTAATTTACCCTGCGATACATTTAATCATAGGGTATGCATTTAGGCACTTTAGACCTCTTGCATAAATATTTTTTTGTTGGGCTACGCCCCGCTTCTCTACGAG